>JAQXMB010000067.1 GCA_029012425.1 bacterium
TTTCAAGTTTCAAACCTTTTACTCTTTCAAACTCTTTCGTGTTATTTGTAACCACAGTATAACCTAATGCCTTTGCATGACCTGTGATCATCATATCTAACGGTTCTATTGGAGTACCAGCTTTCTCTAAATCTGCTCGAATTTTCCCATAACTTTCAGCTGCCAAAGAATCAAAATTCATAATCTTTTGCTTGCTCATTCAATTGAATAATCTCCAAATTATCAAAGAATTCTCTTTATTCATCGTAAAACATTTGATCTTGAATATATGTAAAACAATTCCTGTGTGTACGAATACCCCTTCTCCATCTGTTCAAAAGAACTATCAAACTCTTCAAAACCACTTTCATCCATTTGATGAGCTGGACTCTCGATAAATTTCCAAGATTTATCTGCAAGAATTCCTTCCTCTAATTCTTTTACCATCAGCGCAACTGGAAATATATTTTCCTCCAAGCAAACATGAAATCGCTTGCAATTTTTAAATCCATAGCAAGCATAGTTTTCTGGATTACCCCAAATTGCAACAGTGTCATATCCCATTTTCCTTGCTACTTCAAACGAATGATAAAGTAACTTTCGTCCATATCCTTTTCTCTGATAGTCAGGATGAATGGTAAACGGACCAAATGATAAAATCTCTTTTTCCGTACCATCATCGGCAATCAGTTTCGCTTTTAAATATATAATTTGACCAAATATTTTCCCATCCTCTTCCCGCACAAAATCCAATTCAGGGATATACTCTTAACTTTTTCTTACCTGGTGAACAAGATAGTGTTCATTACATCCTGGCACAGATAAATTCCAAAATGTCTTTTTTATTAATTCTTCTACTGTTCTATAATCTTCTGGTTTTTCATTTCGTATCGACATTTTTGTCTCCTTCTTCGATTTTAAATTTTCATATCTCTTCCACAAATGTCAATCCGGAATCAGCAGCAAAGAACCAAAACCATAAAATATGCTATTTCTTCTGCTGTTTCCTTAATCGTTTCATTTGTGTTATCTATGTAGAACTGAAAGTTTCGCATGATTTAATCCCTTTGTGTTTTTTTCCACAATTTTTCGTGCCAACATCACCTGATGTCCACATCCGAGACACTCTAACCGGAAATCCGCGCCTACGCGCAGAATCTTCCAGTCATGACTACCGCACGGATGCTCTTTTTTCAGTGTTACAATATCTCCTACCCGGTATTCCATCTGCTTTTACTCCTCTGTTACAATATAATCTGACCAAACACTTCTCCAATCGGTTCATGAATCACAAGGTCTGCCTTACGATCCATCGGTGTAACTGTCTTGTTAATCAAAACAAGCTTCTTTCCACTGTAATAATCCACCAGTCCTGCTGCCGGATATACCGCAAGTGATGTACCGCCAACGATGAGCATGTCCGCATGACTGATATAGTAGATTGCATCATTGAGCGTACGGTCATCCAATCCCTCTTCATACAACACCACATCCGGCTTTACGCTTCCACCACACACATCGCAGGTTGCAATCGCATCCGTTCCTTCTAATATATATCGCGCATCAAACTCTTTTCCGCAGCTTCTACAGTAATTTCTGTGCACACTTCCATGAAGCTCAAGCACACGCTTTGAGCCTGCAAGCTGATGCAGTCCATCGATATTCTGGGTCACAACAGCCTTCAGCTTTCCTGCTTCCTCAAGCTTTGCCAGCATGCGATGCGCCATATTCGGCTTCGCGTCTAAGCATAGCATTTTATCTCTGTAGAAACGATAAAATTCTGCTGTATGGTTCATATAAAAGGTATGGCTGAGAATTGTCTCCGGCGGATAATCATACTTTTGATGATACAGTCCGTCAACACTTCGAAAATCCGGGATGCCGCTTTCCGTGCTTACTCCTGCTCCTCCGAAAAAGACGATATTGTCCGATTCCTTCACCATCTGTAAAAACTGTTCTACTTCCTGACTCATGGTTTACCCCCTTTTGTATGACATTATAGCATGTTCCTCCTACGATAGAAACCGCTTTCTTCCTTTGCGCATCATTATCACACATAAGATGACTGCTACAAGCGTGCTAATCATTGTCGCAAGCAGACCCGGTCCTACAATTGCCGCCGGTTTGACGCTTCCATATTGACTGCGATAAGCAATCATATTCACAGGAATCAATTGCAGCGAAGAGATGTTCAGAACGAGAAAAGTACACATATAAGTACTTGCCACATCGCGTTCACTCTCCGGCTGCAGCTGTTTCAGCTCCTGCATTGCTTCAAGACCGGCCGGTGTGGCTGCCCAGCCAAGTCCAAATACATTGGCAATAAAGTTGGTTGCAATCAGCTCCATCGCCTTTGAGTCCTTTCGAAGTCCCGGGAACAGGAATTGTAAAATCGGACGCAGTCCTCTTGTGCACCCGGCAATCATCCCTGTTTCCTGTGCAATCTCCATCAGTCCGGTCCACATCGCAACGAGACCCGCCATCGTAATCGCAAGATTGACTGCCTCTCTTGCCGAATCTACACTTGCCTGTGTCAAAATACCCAGATTGCCGTGAAATGCTCCGAATATCACACCAACAACAATCATTCCACCCCATAAACCGTTCATAGGCACCTCCGTTTCTGTTCTTAATATATGCACCTTTCCCGGTTCGGTTCATATCATAAATTAAGTTGCCCTGCGTTGGAGTTGCTATGTCTCTTTTACTCTTTCTATCAGATGCAATCATTCCTTTATTCATCTTTTCTATCGTAGGATACGGCTTGCTGTGCAAGTGTAATGTGTTCGACACATTTTTACGCGGTGCAATTCGCGGATTAAAGATTGTCGTCTCGTTGCTGCCTACTTTGATTGGGCTTATGATTGCCGTTGGTGTGCTCCGCTCGAGCGGTTTTCTCGAATGGCTCGCCGCCCTGTTAGCTCCCTTGTGCCGGATGATTCATTTTCCGGGCGAGCTTTTATCCGTTGCTTTTATCAAAATGTTCTCTTCCTCCGCCGCGACCGGGCTTGCGTTAGACATTTTCAAGGAACACGGTACGGACTCTCTCGAAGGGCTTGGTGCTTCCATTATGCTTAGCTGTACAGAATCTATTTTTTATACAATGTCGGTCTATTACATGTCTGTCAAAATCAAGCGCACCAGATGGACACTTCCCTGTGCACTGATTGCGACATTATCGGGCATCATCGCAAGTATGGTTCTCGCATATACACTGATCTAAATGAGCATTAATGGGTTCCCCAGCTCTCATAATCGGTCTGCAGATGATATTTTGTATCAAATAGCAGAAAGTCGCCATCCATAAATTGGAAGTTTCCCACACCGGGAAGCGCTCTCACATAGGAAAAACCCTGCACACTCCACATATTGCAATATCCGTTTGCGGCGTTTTGGCAGTTCGAATAGGAAAGCTTTGTACCGGTTCCGCTGTCACCTGTGATGTCAAAGTTTACCAGAAGATAGCCGTCACGCAAAAAGACGGGATCTCGCATCCCGATTCTTCCGCCACGCAGTCTGATGTATTGATCCAGATTTACGCTTTTATCAACCAGATATAAATCCGGCGAAAGCTGATAGCTGCCTTTCCAGATTTGAACGCTTTGCGCACGCGCGGATTCGTCTGAGACATTTCTTCGATTTACCGGAATAAATGTGCGATTTTCTGCCGTCAGTGTCACCGGCAAATACACTTTTTTCAGGTTCTCCTTTTGATACAGGTTCACCGGAATTCTCATCCTTCCGTCCCGGGAGATGTAATAATAGGAGGGCGTCATATGAATTTGGGCGCTGTCAAAGCGCAGGTCTCCGATACTTTTGAGTTCAAATCGTACACAGTATCCCATTCCGACAGCCCGCGCGGAGGGATTGTAGGGATGACTTCCCGGAACGAGCGGAACAATTCCCTGTTGTCTTCGTTCTGCTCGTTCATTTCCTTCTAAATCATTTGGTCCTACCCAATAGCGATATCCTGTTGCCGAATTTGTGTCTGTATGAAATACCTGCTGCCACCGCGGATAATCAATAATGTCTGTCATTGCCAGATCATAGATGCGTCCCATAACTGTCACAGACATCTCATCTGTCGCAATGTAGTGTTCCAACTGCAGATTTGCCAGATGCTCCGCCGCCTGTGCTTCATCTGTTTCCGAGGGAATGTTTTTTGCAAGTACCCGGTATCGGATCTCGTAATCCCCTTCCTTCACACCAAGCGGCAAATAGAACTTACCAGGCATGGTTGACAGCGTAATCCAGCTTCCTGCCGGATAGTATCTGTCGTTCTCATACACTTCAAACGGAAACTGTACCTGACAGGCTTTCACATATTTCGCATAATCCCGATAACCATATCCGGTCTGTTCCTTATGAAATCCAACGGTTGAGATTCCAACAGAAAATTGGCGTCCAAGCACAAGTGAACTGAAATTTGTCGGCTCTGACTGTTGATTATGCATGCGGTCATCTGTGACACCTCCCTTACATACAACCGGCGTGTGGACAACCACGGGATGCACATTTTTTACTGCTTTTCCGACCTCATTGTTTGTCTGCAAACCTTGATACTGTGCAATTGATCGTGTGTCATACACATGATTTCTCACACGATGGGATATCGTAAAAATCCGGCTTTCCAGTTTGCAGATGCGCTCTCCCTCCTGTTTTGCAAATGGCGTTGTCTCTTTTTGAACAATCGAGCCGTCCAGCAGAAGTTCGCCGTCAATACTCAGGCTGTCATTTCGCACCCGGACATCTCCGGCAGCTCCCTCTGCAATATCCCGAAGCTGCTCGCCGCTCAGACCTCCTCCCATTCCAAGCACACCGCCATACGCACTTGCATAAAAAGTAGGTATTGTTATGTAATCCGATCGATTCTGCTCGATTGTAAGCCCCGGTTCATATATGTTTTGAAACTCCACCCGACGAACCGGCAACGCTTCATTTTCAACATAGGCCTGCTTTATTGCATAAAAATCCAGCTGTTTGATTCGATAATACGAATACGGCCGACTCACATAATAAGTAAAGTGACTTGTTATGGTTTCTTCTTCTATACCATCCTCTGTCTGTACCAAAAGTGTATACGAAATACTCATCTCAACCGGTACGGGCACAGTTCCGTGACAATGTACAATCGTTGCATCATAATAGTATTTCTGAAGCTGCCCCGAGACAGCCAGCTCCTCTCCGGTCGGAATTCCTTTTTTTGTATCGAACTGCGGCTCACTTTCAGGCACCGATGTGAGCGTAATTGTATTTGCTGTCTGAAGCTCCTTTTTTCCATACTGAATATGCACTTCATCCTCATCGTATGTTTTCTCCGGTTCTCCTACCAAAAGAGGATTTGGTGTCACATAAAGCTGTTTATTAAAGTGTGTTTTCAATGCCATCTTATCCGACCATGCTCTTGCTGCGGCAATTCCTTCATAGGATGTATAGACTTCTCCAGACAGTTCCCCCTGCATCGTCATGGAGCCGGTCGGTTTCTCATTTTCCACAACCGTCATAATTGCATCCAGCTTCACATATCCACCATTTGAAAAAAGATCCACGGCCCAGTCCTTGTCTGCCGCCGCAAGCTGTGCGTAGAGTTGTTCCTTTCCACAGATAAAATAGGTATATACATAAGATGCATCCTCCGGATCAGGCTGTGCCTGTCCATTACTCTCTAAACGAATCCTTGCAGATACCGTCAAATCATCACCGGGATATGGGCGGATTGTCCATCCAATCGTCCGATACCGCACGGTTCCTGATGCTTTTTTATCATGTGTTGTCATCAGCAGATTTCCTTCGGAGTCAAACCTGAGGCTTTCTCTATACAAGTCCTTCTCGCTTTGCCCATAGACATCACGCGGGGTTCGTAATCCACTCGTAAGCAGACACCCCAAAATCAGAATCAAGGTGAACAGGAATACTTTAAATCGATTCATCAGAATCCCTCCTTTTGTTCATACAAAGAGGTTCCGAGACATAGAATCAATAGACAATAGAATTAGGGCTACATTTTAGCATAGTCCCGGAAAAAGAGCAACCATGCGAAAAATCAAAGCAATCATAAAAAACTACATCACTTCTGGTCAGGAATCAATTGTCCGTCTCGTTGTTCTGGGACTATCTCTTGCCATACTTCTTACCTGTAGCATTGCTGCCTTTTCCTCAACACAGAAGACAAAGCGGACGGATTTTGATTCCTATATGAACCTGTTGTTTGCAGAGCAGCTGCGCGGTGATACGCTAAGCACGCACTACAAGCTGGCAGATCCTGACGCATTCGGCATTGATGCGTCCTTTGTCTCCCTCGGTTCACCCATTCCGGGCGCACCGGATGAAATCTGTGCTTCCTGTGAAAATATTCTGGCGGCCTGTGAAAGCTATGATACCGCAGCTCTCTCTACGGATCAGAAACTGACCCGCGATATTCTTTCCTATTCCCTTGCGCGCTCAAAGGAAGGCTGTCGTTATCAAGACTACTATGAACCGTTAAATGCCATCAACGGCATTCAGGCAGAGCTTCCCATTCTGCTGGGAGAGTATACCTTTCGCTCAACCGGTGATGTAGAAACCTATCTGGCTTTACTTGAAACAGTACCGGAATACTTTTCACAGATTTGCTCTTACGAGGAAGAGAAGGCCGCAAAGGGATTATTCATGCCTGCCTTCGTTGCAGATGATTTAATCAGTCAGATCAATTCTTTACTTACGCCACCTGCCTTCTCCTGTTTGACAGAGACCTTCAAGCAAAAACTACAGCTGCTCCCTTCGCAGGATACAACGCAGCAGGAAATGTATATTCAAAAGCAAAAGGAGCTCATTGATTCAAAGCTTGTTCCTGCATATGAGAATCTTCGAACCTGCCTGAAGAGACTTCAGAAAACCTCAACGATTTCCGGGCGTATCTGCGACCTTGCTGATGGTACCGACTACTATCAGTTCCTTGTTTCTCAGATGACAGGAAGCGATAAAACAATCGATGTCCTAGATACTATGATTGCTGATAAAAGACATGAGAATCTGTCTGAAATGAAAAAGATAATAAGAAAACACCCTCATATTATGTCTGAATCGTCTTTTTCAGACATTTCATACAACACAGCTGAAGAGATGCTTGAATCTCTGAAAGAAAAACTGAAAGCGGATTTCCCGGAAGCACCTGACAACCCGGTGATTGTAAAATGTGTAGCACCGTCCATGCAGGGATTTTTGTCTCCGGCTTTTTATCTGACCGCGCCGATTGATGACCCTGACGATAATTGTATCTACATTAATCCGAGGCATCAGAAGTCCCAACTGGAGCTATTTACCACACTTGCCCACGAAGGTTATCCCGGCCATCTGTATGAAACGGTAAGCACCTACGCAAATCATCTTGCCCCCATCCGACATGTCCTGTATTTTGGCGGGTACTCGGAAGGATGGGCAACCTATGTCGAGATGATGTCCTACCAATATGCCGGCATTGACAATACGCTTGCCCGACTGTTACAGTTGAATGCCGACACCATCTTAAGTCTGTATGCGTCCATTGATATCGGTGTGCATCATGAAGGCTGGGATGAAACCGTTGTTCATGAGTTCTTATGTGACTATGGGATTACTTCCGAAGCAACAGCTGATCATATCTATCGGCTGATTATTGAAGCTCCGGCAAACTACTTAAAGTATTACATCGGATACTTGGAATTTCTGGAGCTAAAAAAAGACGCCCGAGACCAATTTGGATCCGACTTCTCAAACAAAGCCTTTCACCGCGCAATCCTTGCGATTGGTCCGGCACCTTTTTCTATTATGAAAGAATACCTTCCTCTTTATTATTCTTCAGAAGATGAAAGCAACGCCTGATAAACATCCCGCTTGGATATTCCTCGATCCTTAGCTACCAGCTTCATGGCTTCCTTTCTGGGAATATCCTGCGATTCATAGATCGCCATATGTTCCTCAAAACTCATCGAGCACCAAGCCTGTGCGCGTTCCTCCTCCATCTCTTTGGGATTTCTTCCTTCAAGTATAAGGACATATTCTCCTCGCGGTTCATTGTCTTTATAATACGCAAGGACATCTTCTAATGTCGTTTTTCGCACTTCCTCATGCTTTTTTGTCAATTCACGACAAAGAGAAATGGAACGATTTCCAAGTGCTTCATGTAATTCCTCAAGTGTCGAAACCAGATGATGTGGCGCCTCATATAAGATAATCGTTGAAGTCCTTGTCTTTAGCTCCTCCAATATCTTCTTTCGCTCTTTCTTTTCTCTCGGAAGAAATGCCTCAAAGGTGAATCGCCTTGTTGACTGACCGGACATTGTAAGTGCCGTAATGCAGGCCGCCGGTCCGGGAAGCGAACTCACCCGGATTCCCTGTTCTATCGCAAGCTTTACCAGCTCCTCGCCCGGATCTGAAATACCCGGTGTTCCGGCATCCGTAATCAGCGCAATCTGTTTTCCCTGTTTTAACAGATCAATCAACTGATACGCTTTTTCTATTTTGTTGAACTCATGATAACTCGTCATTGGAGTTTTGATTTCGAAATGATTTAACAGTTTTATGGAATTTCTTGTATCCTCTGCCGCAATGAGATCCACTTCCTGTAAGGTTCGAAGAACCCGGTAAGTGATATCTTCAAGATTTCCAATTGGCGTCGCACACAGAAAAAGTGTTCCGTATTCAGACATATCCTTCTCCTTAATAGCCGTATACATCATAAATCTCCGGTGTATAGACACCCGGTTTTTCATAAACAATCAATGGCTTTTCTACGGTAATTCGTGAATTACCGCCTCTTAATCCCTCGATGAGAACCATATTGGGTTCCTTGTCGATAAACGGATAAACAAGCTGCATGCGTTTTGGTTCAATTCCGTGTTTACTCATACATGTCAATATCTCTACCAAACGAAACGGCCGGTGTACCATAAACATCCGTCCCTTCGGCTTTAGCAGCTTTGCGCTCTGCGTCACAATATCTTCCAGTGTGCACAACACTTCATGTCTTGCAATTGATTTCGCGTCCCGGTCATTTTGTAATCCATGTTCATGGATCATATAGGGCGGATTCGTTGTAATCACATCAAAAGAAGATGCCCCGAATCTGGCAGAGGCATCTTTGATATCACCTGTGACAATATCTATTTTTTCTTCCAGATGATTCAGGGCAACACTTCGTCTTGCCATATCCGCACTGTCCTCCTGAATCTCCAATCCGGTGAAATGCGACCCTTCCGTTCTCGCCTCAAGTAAAATGGGGA
Organism: bacterium; assembly: GCA_029012425.1. Lineage (GTDB taxonomy): Bacteria > Bacillota > Clostridia > Lachnospirales > Lachnospiraceae > W0P33-017. Next base: position 9,219 of record JAQXMB010000067.1, read on the forward strand.
TAATACCGGTTCCGGTTCCAAGATCCAAAACCCGTTCTCCCCTTTTCACTTTTGAAAAGCCTGAAAGTAAAACCGCATCCATTCCGAAGCAAAAGCGCTTTTCATCCTGAATGATTTGATATCCGTTTCGCTGCAGATCATCCACGCGTTCTCCCGGTTTAAGAAGATTGCTGTTCTCCATTTTGATTCTCTTTCTCAGCTCTGGGAGCATGCTCTTTATTTTTCTTGTGATTACGGCGGTCGTAATTCTTACTTTTTCCATCATGATCTCTCTGCTTGCCGCTTCGATTCTGATGCTCACGCTGTTCCTTATTCTCTTTCTGATCCTTGTTGTTGTCATTACGATCACGATGGTCTCTATCCTTGCGCTCGCGACGCTCACGGAATTCCTTTTGTGGTTTGCGCTCAATTACAGGCTCGTCCTCAAGCGGCTGCTCAGAAACCACCTCATCCTCAAGACCTTCCAATTCCTTAAGCTCCTTCTCTGAAAGCTTGGTGTTCTTTCTTCGGGGCTTAAACTTGAGCTGGTCCACCAGGTATTCGCGAATCTCCTTTTCGTCATCCATTTCAACAACTACCTTCACCTTCTGACGAAGAACATTCACGCTTGCTACTTCACCTTTAATTCCATCGTCGGTTGTGACATAATCGCCAACACCCGGCAGGCGGCTGTTCAGATACTCATAGGTCTCTTCCTCATTTTTCAGACAGCACATCAGTCTTCCACAGACACCTGATATTTTTGTCGGATTCAAAGAGAGATTCTGCTCCTTTGCCATCTTGATGGAAACCGGCACAAAATCTGACAGGTATGAGCTGCAGCATAGCTGTCTTCCGCAGATTCCCATTCCGCCTAACAGCTTCGTCTCATCACGCACACCAATCTGCCGTAATTCGATACGGGTACGAAATACACTCGCTAAATCCTTTACCAACTCACGAAAATCAATACGACCATCCGCTGTAAAATAAAACAGCAGCTTATTATTATCAAAAGTATATTCCGCCTGTACAAGCTTCATATCAAGACCGTGTTTTTCGATTTTCTCCTGGCAAATCTTATAAGCATTCTTCTCTTTCTCGTGATTTTTCTCTACCGTTTCCTCATCCTCAGGTGTTGCGACACGAATGATCGGTTTTAACGGCTGAACAACCTGCTCATCCTCTACCTCTCTCGGTGCGATCATAACGGTTCCGAACTCCACTCCGCGGGCAGTCTCAACAATTGCATGACTTCCCACTTCCATATCCATATCTTTCGGATCAAAATAATAGATCTTTCCCGCATTGCGGAAGCGTATTCCAACAACTTTTGTCATTCTAATTCTCCTTTAATGTCAACAGCAAAAGCTCAATCACCAAATCAAAATTAACATTGGCATTCAGACGAAGCTTCGCTTTATCCAATGCCTCAAGCATCGTCTCTAGTCCCTCATAGGAGCTTACATTTGCCTGTTTTTTGATTTCATAGATCTCATCCTTGAAGATCAGTCGGTTTACATCCGCTGTTGCCTTATATAATAATACATCCCGATACCAGATCATCATGATATCGAAATAATCATTGATTTCTAATTTGTATTCATTGATTTGCTTAACGGCTCCTATCATCTCTGATAAGTCAATATCTTTGATTCGCTTCAACAGCTGTAGTGCCGCCGCTTTAATCTCATTGAAATGTGCAGAAGTGGCAAGCATCTTCGCTCTTCCTACAACCCCCTGTGAAAAAGCCACGCACACATCTGCCTGATAATCGACAACTTTACATTCTGTCATAAGATAATTTTTTAACTTCTCATCCGGAACCGGTTTTAAGTCCAGACGAATGCATCTTGACAAAATTGTCTGTAAAAAGGAATCGGCATTCGTTGTCAAAAGAATGATGATTCCGTATGCCGGCGGCTCTTCAATGGTCTTGAGTAATGCATTCTGCGCCTGCACATTCATTTTTTCAGCTTCATCTACAATATAAATCTTATACGGACTGCTATACGGCTTAATCGCAATATCAGCATTAATCTGATCGCGAATATCATCAACACGAATCACATTCGGTTTTTCATGTTGAACAAAAATAATATCCGGCTGATTATTACTGTCTGCCTGTTTGCAGGAATGACAGATCCCACACGGTGCCTTCTCCTTGTGCTCACACTGAAGCATTTTTGCAAAAGCTTCTGCAATCAGCATTTTTCCGGAGTGCTTCGGTCCATTCAGAATGTAGGCATGATGAACCTTATCCATATGAAACGCATCCTGTAAGTGCGCGATTATCTGTTCGTTTCCAAATATATCTGAAAAATTTGCCACCTTTTCTCCTTTTCCTTCCGTTAGGTAAGAATGTCCAAAATTAAACCTTCAATCTCCCCGATACGACTTAAGATCGCAATCTGGTTTTTCTCATCTTCAACCAGCTCCTGTGCCAGCTCATCCAGATTTTCATCAATCAACCGGATAATACCGTAAACTCTGTGACGGCCTCTGTGATCCAGGAAGTTCTCACGGGAAAACTTATGAGAACGGTTTACAATCTCATTTAAGAATTCCTTAATCAGACCACGATATTTTTTCATCTCACGAATATCCATGTGCCTTGCAATAAGCTTGCCCTGAACACTGATATCGTTGAGCATCTGATTCACTTTTGCCTGCAAATCAGAATCCTCAATTGCGCTCGCCAATGTAAACTTGAAGCTGTCATCCACCGGCTGTACCTGCTTGGTTTGTCCAACTGATGCAAGCGGTGTCATCTCACCTACTTTTAATTCCATTCCGTCACCTATTCTGAACAGGTTCTCTTTCTGATATATGAAGTAATCTGTTCGACCGTCTCATCCAGATTGACATTCTCAAAAATCGGCTGAATCTGCTCCCTTTCCAGGTTTGCCTTTGAAAAGTCCTCATCATCCGCAAGATATCTGCGACACATCTCCGCATACTTCGGACTGGCCTGTGCCATCTCCCGCTCCAGAGCCCTCTTCAAACGAATTCCGTCTTCAACATCAATATATATCGGCACAAGACGCTCCGGTCCATAGTATTCGCGCAATTTGCAATACGCCTCAAGCGTATTGATTGTAAGATAATTGTTATGCTCTAAATCCAAATGCTCATCTGCAACCGTAAAATACTTCCATACGCCATGTACCGTCTCATATGCTCTGCATTCGATAATACGGTTCTCCCGCTCAAGCTTTGAAAGCGCTTCCTCTGAGTAAAAATAATACTCCACGCCGTCCCGTTCTCCCTCACGGATTGGTCGGGTCGTACCGGTCACCAGATGCTCCAGACCAAGGGAAGCATCTGCCATAAGCCTGGCGTATATGGTATCCTTCCCGGATGAACTTTTCCCCATCAGGCAAAATATGCATCCCATGGCTTCGCCTTTTCCTTTCTATCTATCCTACCTAGTATATCGTATCAACGCATGCAATGCAATTAGAAACAAGCAGCGATCTCTATCTGTTCTCCGGTAAAATCTCTCATCCCTTCCAACTGCATGCCACGCTGTTTTAACTCTGTCGCACTTCTTACAAATGCCTCATCAATCCGCTCACCCGGCGTCAGAAGCGGAATGCCCGGCGGATATAAATAAACATATTCTCCGCTCACTGCTCCGACTGCTTTCTCAAGCAGAACGCTTTCTTTTTTCGCCTCTGCTGCCTTTGCAATTTCACATACATACTCCCGCGGAATATAACAGCTTCCCACAAAAGAATCTGCCGTCTCCTTCCACTCAAGAGTATCGTCAATTTCCAAAAGAGCCTGCAACAGCCGCTCAAATCCATCCTCCGTATCCATCAGCGAACATAGCGCCACCGCATATTCGCCGGAATACATCTCAAGCTGAAGCTTATAGTCCTTAAGCAGCCGCTCATACAACTCTTTTCCATCAATATTGCACCTTCGGGTACTAATCAGAATCTTCGACGAATCCTTCTGAAAGCACTCATCTGACGAAAAATCTTCTTCCTGTAGCACATGAAGATGCTTGAGGCATTTTGCTTTCTCATAAAACAGTTGCAGCTGATCCGACAGCATCCGGAATCGCAGCGCTCCCTCATTTGTCAAAAAAGGGGCCAGCCGGCTCATGCCCGCCATCAACACATAAGACGGCGAGCTGCTCTGATAGATTCCCAGAAACTCTTCCACTCGTTTCACATCCACACGGTCGGAGCAGATATGAAGTAGTGCCGTCTGTGTAAAAGAAGGCAGCGTCTTGTGCACACTTTGAATGACAACATCTGCACCCTGCTGAATGGCTGACTGTGGAAATGCTTCATGGAATCCAAAATGTGCTCCATGTGCCTCGTCAACAATCAGCACTTTTCCATAGTCATGAACAATCTTTGCAATCGCTTCAATATCAGATACCACACCATCATAGGTGGGCGAGGTGAGATATACCGCCTGAATCGGTGCTTTTTTCTCCTGCTCATTGCGAACGAACGCTTCCTTAACAGTCTCTGCTGATATCGCTCCCTGCAGATCCCATTTTGTGATGACAGGATATACATAACTGACGGTAAGTTTTCGAAGCTGAACCGCATGATACGCCGCTTTATGGGAATTGCGTGCCATCAAAAGATGTTCTCCCGGATGAAGCATGGCACTTATCGCAGATAATATTCCACTTGTACTGCCATTAATGAGAAAATAAGTCCTCTTTGTTCCACGAAGCCCGGCCATCTCGTTTTGCATATCGGAAAGAATTCCGCTTGCATGATGCAGATTGTCAAAACCATCGATTTCTGTAATATCCAGATGATACGCATCCGCAAGTAACTCTGTTTTTCGTTTATGTCCCGGCATATGAAAGGGATATATTTCTTCCCTGTCATACATTGCCAATCGTTGCTCTAATGTCAACATAACAGCTCCTAATCTAAGAATCGTAACAGTTCCGGAATCCAGCTTCCAAGATAAATCATGTCATTTTGGCTTGCTGTCCATAGTGGCTCTAAAAATGTAAGAATGGTCTGCATCACAGACTGCCATTCCACCTCATTTTTATTTTCCCGACGCAGATAGCTCTTCCATCTCTTTTTCAAATACTTCGAATCAGGGTAAAGCTTCATCATATCAATCCGACTCTGCTCCATCACGATGTTCTTTTCATCACAAATGCTTTGCAGCTGTTTTTGTACATGCCGTCCTTCAAACCCGGTTGTTCGAAGCACTTCATATAGTCGGTCAAACACCTCCATATCACTGACTAACTCCAGCCTCTCAATAAACTGAGCCAGATCTTCCAATAAATACTCTTCCGAAGGATACGCCGGCAGCATCTGCGTCTTATTATTCTCCATCACGAGGCGAAGATTCACTTCTTTTGCCGGATGCTGTAAACGGGAAGCAGGAAGTACTTCGATGATTAGCTCAATGGGAACCGTCATTTCTTCCAATGTCGCCATAATTGCAACCGTAATCTTCCCATCGCTTTCGCTCGTTCGAAAGCTCCAATCAATATTTGTTTCCTGTTCCCATGTAATTGTATTTTTAAGTAAAACACTTATCTGCGATTTCAAATCCGAAGGATTCTCGTCAGCGAGAATGCAATACTCCAGTCTTCTTTGATTTCCACGACGATAAGCATCCAGTCCAAGCGCATGTACATTCTTTAACAACAGCTTCTCTCCGATTTCGGAAACTGCCAGTTTGCATGCAAGCTGTTCCAACACATAACCTGCCAGCAAATGCTCTGCTGAAATATCAAGGGCTGTTCCTTTTTCCCAGATTGCCGCTTTTCCTATGAGATTTCGTCCCACTATAGCCACACTCCAATCCGGTTCTGTACCTTAGTCAGCACTTTTCGCTCACGCGCATAATATAACAGGCGGGCAATATCCTTCTCCTCATCATTAAGAAAAGAAAGCAATGCCTTTTTCAACAGATCACGCGATAGTCGATCCTCATACTTCAGGCAATCACAGATTACCCGCTCTTTTTCAAAAATCCTCATCTCTCCACCGGCAAAGGGTATTTTCGTTACACCAAGCTCTAATACCTGCGGCTCACTGTAATATGGATGTACAAACGGATAGTCCAGATGAAAACGCGATTTCGATGTGTTCTTATCAATCGCAATCTGATATGCATACGGTTTTTCATTCAGATATCCATATTGATACAAAGCGCTTTCCATTGTAAGCACACCATCCTGACCAAACAGCCTCAGAATCATCTCATCCTCTGAGAGCTTCTGCCCTGCGAGTCCATAGTATCCGTTCTTAATCCGGCGCAAAACCCCCTTGTCAACAAATGTCTGAATTCTTCGATAATCCATTCCCAACGGATAAAGCATTGCCGTCTTGACAACGCCATTGTTTTCTTCTATCAGTTTTCGAATCTGAGCCTCTTGTAAGTCCCATTTTTCCTGCTGCGTCATACTTGCTCCCCTTTGTGCAGTTATTTTCCGCTTAGCACCAATACTATCGGTATATTTT
>JAQXMB010000068.1 GCA_029012425.1 bacterium
TCGTAGTCTTGACTTTCGTATTATTCTTAAGGGTAACCGTGATTTTAGCAGTTCCTACTTTCTTACCTTTAATCACACCTTTCTTTGAAACGCTCGCCACACTGGAATTACTGGTCTTAAAATTCAACTTGGAAGCACTCAGTACAGAATCCTTATAATGCATTTTCAAAGTGTAAGTGTGCCCTTTTTTAATTGTAATCTTGTTCTTTGTAAAAACCACATCATACAGCTTCGTTGCAGCCTGCGCCTGTGTAGCAGACCCAAGCGATACGCTCGTGAACACACCGATAAATACCAGCAGAGCCAATATCAGCTTTCTCCATTTCCCTTGCATAACCGTTCTCCTTTGTTTTGCGTTTTCCTCATCAGGATACTATCTGATCTTGAACTTTACAGTTTTCGAATTTCCTTTTTTGTCCACTACTGTCACTGTATAGCTGCCCTTTTTGGAAACCTTTGTACCAGATTTCAGCTTCTTCCCATTCATCTTTGCGCTTTTAATGCCTGAAGCATCTTTGAATTTGATCACAACCGGTTTGTGATAGGTAGCTCCGTTCTTCACCCCTGTAATGGTTGGTTTTGTCTTATCAACCAGCTTATACTTAACAGATATCCATTCATAGTTTGGATACAGATCACTTCCGCCATAAACTTTTACATAATAAGTATCTTCGCCGGTAAAGTACACCGTTTTAGGAGAAAGCATCGGGCTGACAGTACAAGAAGATACGGTCGTCTTACTGCTTACGGCCGCCTGCCTGATCAATTCATTTCCGGTACTTTTCTGGATAATGTAGTAATTAAATGGCATCTTTGCGATCACATCAGGATCCGCGTCCTCTGCCGGCTCCAGTGTGATCTCGGCCTGCAATCCCTTCGGCACTTTAATCTCAAAAAATCTTGATCGATCCGGTTTCTCGCCGAAAGCATACGCCTTCACACCTTCCTTCAACTGGTAAGCAGAATTTGCAGAAGTATGCTTTTCACAAACATATTTCTTACTTGAATCGTCATCGATCACAATCTGATAATTGAACGCATAATGATTTGGCATAAGCCCCGCGAAAGTAGTTTTAATCTTAATGAAGAAAACATCCTCTTTCTCATGTGCAATTCCATATCCAAAGGATTGACATTCTGTTTGATCCGAATGGTAAACTTTCACACATCTCTTCATGATATCCTCATCATGTGTCGGATCATTTACATCTACTACATTGATCTTGCACTTCCCCTGATCTGCAAATGTGATCTTATACCAATCACATTCCTCTTTTTTATCCTCCATAGTCCCTGCTATGATGGTCTGCCCGGAAGAAACTGTCACCTCATTTGCTTTTTCAACGGTATTATTATCTTCTATTTCTGTGAAGCCGGCTTCTGCTTTCACTATCGCAGGAGTTAAGCACACAGATAACGACATTGCCACAAAAGTTCCACACACGAATTTCCCTAACTTACTCATTTTATCCCTCCATTTTGATTTTCCATTTCCGTCTTCACACGGTCATCATCCTATTCTCCGGCTTACTTTAACGCCAGTTCTATAAATGCTTTCGCTTATATAAAATCCCTTGCTTTGCATTGCAAAAATCGCCTCTTTTGCAGAACATATTACAAGGCTATCAGAAGCGTAGAATTGACAATTACGCTACGCATTACCCATCTCCTCCAAAAACTCATTCTCGTCATCAAAGCTAAAAATTGATATTTGATTACTGCTCAGGTATTTTTACAGCTATACTACACATATCAACACCTCGCTTTTCATTCATCTTTCCCCCATTATAATATGCATGTTCCATAAAAACAACATTTATAAAGCACCATCCTTTTATATAAATTTTGCAGATTATATCATGTGCAAAACCTGCACATGTTCAGCATTCGTCGCTCGTCAATCATACTTTTGTATGTTGTCTCGCTTGCACTCATTATATCTTAAAATAACCTTGTTCCAAATTGGCACAAGGTTTCAATTAATATATCACCGTCTGCGATGCTTATCAAAAATATGTATCTGTTGAACCTGATTATCTTCAAGAGCGTTGTCCGGGAGCACCTCTTGTTCTACTACCTTCGCTTGCAGTCCATCCTTTATGCGTTCCAAAATAAGGTCAATTCCTCGTTGGCTTCTGACTTGATATTTTTCATCCAACAATTCAGAAAGTTCCTTTACCTGATTCTCATTAATAGATAAGGCACTTCAAGTTCCCCCGCGAAATGATTGTAAATCCCAGAAGTTCCCCCTGCATGTAATACCAACGAATGCTCATTTTCAAAAGTCTACGGGTTTTTGCAGAGAAATCTCGAATAATTGATGACCCAAATCATAAGAAGTCTCCAATCAGGTCACAGAATCCCGAATAAACGATGACCCAAATCAAAAGAAGTCTCCATTCAAGTCACAGAATCCCGAATAGACGATGACCCAAATCATAAGAAGTCTCCAATCAGGTCACAGAATCTCGAATAATAGATGACCCATATCAAAAAAGCTTCCAATCAAGTCACAGAATCCCGAATAGACGATGACCCAAATCATAAGAAGTCTCCAATCAGGTCACAGAATCTCAAATAATAGATGACCCAAATCATAAGAAGTCTCCATTCAGGTCACAGAATCTCGAATAAACGATGACCCAAATCATAAGAAGTCTCCATTCAAGTCACAGAATCTCGAAGAATAGATGACCAGAATCAAAAAACAAGGGATAAGCTAAATGCTTATCCCTTGATTCTTTAGTGAGACACGGGGGGCTCGAACCCCCGACAACTTGATTAAAAGTCAAGTGCTCTACCACCTGAGCTAGTGTCCCATATCAATATTTGGTTGTGAAACTGGGCTAACCAGATTCGAACTGGTGAATGCAGGAGTCAAAGTCCTGTGCCTTACCGCTTGGCGATAGCCCATCATTTAGCCTGCAAAGCCAGTCATAAATAGATAATCAAGATTATCTAAAAGGTGGATACAGGGATTCGAACCCTGGGCCTCCAGAGCCACAATCTGGCGCGCTAACCAACTGCGCTATACCCACCATATCCAATGCTCATCCAAGCATCCAGCGTGCCTGGAGGGATTCGAACCCCCGACCCACGGCTTAGAAGGCCGTTGCTCTATCCAACTGAGCTACAGACACATAAGCGGGTGATGGGAATCGAACCCACGTATCCAGCTTGGAAGGCTGGTGTTCTACCATTGAACTACACCCGCGGAAAATCTTTCCGCTGCCGTTCACCGCAACGCACCTAAGATTATATGTTACTCAGTTATAAAAGTCAACTACTTTTTTTAATTTGTTTTAAATCTGTTTTAATTCCAGTTTTATTTCTCCTTCGTCGGAGATTTCCATGACTCCATAAGACGGTCTTCGATTGGTTTGTCTGGGTCTTGAAATGCTTCCGGGATTGGCAATTATCACGCCTTCCTGCTCCTCGAAAAACGGCCAGTGTGTATGTCCAAACAACACTACCTGACAACCACAAGCCACTGCATGGTCGCGAAGTACATCCATACCGGTCGTCACATAATATTCATGCCCATGTGTCATAAAAATATGTACACCGTTGATTTCTATCATCTTCTCACTCGGAAGCCGACTCGACCAGTCACAATTGCCTGAGACATATTCCACGGGAACACCTGTAATCATGTCAATCACTGCATCCCAGCCTTCATAATCGCCCATATGAAGTACCAGATCAAACGGTTCTTCTTTTTCTAAGACAATCTGCAGATTCTCATGAAAACCATGCGTGTCACTGATCAAAAGAATTCTTTTTGAACTCATACTTTTAACAATTCCTCCCGCATGCTGCGAAGTGCTTTTCCCCTGTGACTAATCTCATTTTTCTGCTCGGGACTCAGCTGAGCAGTCGAGCATCCATACTCATCTACATAGAAAATTGGATCATAGCCGAAACCATTTTCACCGGCAGCTTCCCATCCGATATAACCTTCAATCGTTCCTCTGACACAGCGGGTAGATCCATCCGGAAGAGCCGCTGCGATCGCGCAGACAAATCGTGCGGTTCGCTGCTCCTTGGGCACACCGTCAAGTCGGTCGATCAGATTCCGGTTCTTAACCTCATAAGAAGTATCCTCACCCATATAGCGTGCAGAGTAGATTCCGGGTTCCTTATTCAGATAATCTATCTCAAGTCCGGAGTCATCTGCCAAGACAATATCTCCCGGCAACAATTTTGATATCTCTGTTGCCTTTATCATTGCATTTTCTTCAAATGTAGTTCCGTTCTCTACGATATCCGCATCCACCCCTGCTTCCTTCATGGAAAGAATCTCCATTCCGATGTCAGATAAAATCATGCGAATCTCCTTCATCTTATTCTGATTGCCTGTGGCAAAAATAATTCTGCTCATTCTAAAATCCCTCCGCTAATGCCTTAAGTATTCCATTGTAAATTCCTTGTGCGCAGCGTTTCTGATACTTATCATCCGTCAGTTTTTTCAATTCATCCGGATTTGTCATAAATCCGACCTCTATCAAAGCCGACGGCATTTCGGCGGTCCGTAGTATTACAATATCATTTCCGTTTACAAGACCTCTGTCCTTTGCTCCAATCCGGTCAATCGTATGATCAAGCAAAATTGTAGCCAGCCGCTTTGAACTATTACCCTCAGTCGGCTTTTTCTGGTCATATAGAACCTGTGTGCCATGAACAGTTGTATTGTTTGATAACGAGTTGTTATGTATGCTGACAAATAGATTTGCCTCCACCTCGTTTGCCAGACCACTTCGTTCAAGGAAGCTTGGATTCTCATCCTCCAGACGGGTGTAATAAACACCTAGCGTCTCATCCCCTGCCTCTTCAAACAATGCCTTAAGTTTCTTGACGATTGCAAGGTCAATATCCTTTTCCTTTACACCTCGTATGACCGCACCGGGCATACCGCCTCCATGCCCTGCATCAATAACGACAATCTTGTCATAGATTTCACTCGGTCGCACAAAATCAATATACAGATACTGCTCCTGCCAGTCAAGCTTAAGCTCGTAGACATGCTCCATCGTAAGTTCAATCGTTCCGCACTCTTTTCCGGCATGAAAATCAAGTTCTTCGATATGGTCACTTCTTCCCAACATCGGATAGTCAACCAGATAATTACCGCTTGCATTCGGAATCGTAATTGAAATCTTCCGCTCTATATATTTATTGTCGATTATTACATCCGCAGATGCAACACTTTCGGGCAACTCTACACGAAGCTGCTGGGAAAAGTCCAGCTCCTGCACTGCTTTTTGCTGCTCTTCCTCCGGGAGATTTTGCACCTGTGCCATTGCCTGTTCCGTAGAATATGCCAAAAACTCCAAACCGGACAGTTCCTCCAGCATTGTCTGACGCATCTGTCGTTCCCTTCGGTACTGTATATTGCGCGCCACAAGTCCGTCAATACGAGCCGAGAATGCCGGCAAATAATACAGGCAGGTACATATAAACACAGCAAGCATCGCCACAAATAATGCCACGCCTTTTGTTAATCTTTCTTCCATTATTATTCTGTCGTATCCTCTCTAAGAGAAGTATATCCTTTGATACACAGATTACTCTGCGCCTGTTCTTCTACCCGTTGCCACTGACTGCCCCGGATACTGATATATCCTTCGCCATCATCCAGATCTATTTCTTCCGTCAGAGCACCTCCCACGCATTCAACAGCCATCGGATGCACGGCGCCGGGCGTCCTGATAAAAATGATGATTGCAAACCGTTCTCCGGCCTCTAACGATACCTCACGGTCAAAATCGATCGTGTAATATCCTGCGTTGGTCAACTTTCCGCTTGCAACCTTAATTCGGTTGTCGGCATCCAGGCTCTCCATGTCAACAAAGTTCTTAACGACATACATATCATAGGATGTATCCTTACCGGTTGCATAAAAACCTGCTGCCTGTAACACTTCCGATGCCTCTGCCGTAAAGACATTTGCCCCATAGATACTCTCGCGCTCATATCCGACCTGACCGACCCATCCACACAGATCGCTCTGATAAATCTTATCATAGTTATCGACATCATCAATACGGGTATATACCACATTGTGAATTCCGATATTGGAATCATAATAGGAAATATAGAACACACCGCTTTCACCAAATTCGGTTCCCCAGCTGTTCTGACAGATAAACGCGCCATCCTCCTCGGGTGGTGTCGTGAAATTCTCTTTTGAAAACGAATCGTCCCAGCCGATAATTACAACATCGTGATTGGGTTTTTCCGAGCCCTGATAGCAGTATGCGTGCCGGGTTTTGTTATAATATTCACTTGTACTCTCCGAATTGACAAGTGTTGTATAAATCGAGGTCTGCACGCCGCCGTATTTGAACACCGCTTCCTTGATCTTCTGCAAATCTCCCGATTCCATCACCTGCATCTCCTGCACATGCTTGACTTCCTTCAAATTACAATTCGTAATTCCATCTCCATACGGATCATCCTTTTCCAATACCGGGCCCTGCCATGATGCAAGATATGCCATTGACATACCATATTCTCCACCGTCATCAAGTCCTCGTCCATAGCCGTTACAAAGTGTAATATGATCCGCTGCAAATTCCATCGGCTGTTCCGGAAGCAGCGATGACTCTAATGCTGTGAGAGTTGCAAATGCCCAACAGGTTCCGTACTTTCCCTGATCCTCTATCTTGGATGTACGCGCCTGCTTTCGAAGATCATAATAATATGGCAGAAAACTTACATCTGCGAGTGTGTCAACACCAACACCCTTATTCTGTGAAATATCCCAATCATACTCATATTCCAAAAGATCTGCCAAATCCTGCATGCCGACAAAATATTCATCGCCAATACGGGTCATGGGGGAAATCAAATCCACTTCCTCTCCGCCAAGAAGACAGAACTCCTCACCGAGCGAAAAACTGATGGTCAGATCTCTTTTTTGCACCACAAGCGCACGCTCATCATATATATGAGCGCTACAGTTTAAACCGTCTCTTAGAATGGACGACGGAACCATAAGCTGAAGTCTTTCATCCATATACATCGGCGTATTCTCGCTTGTGTAGCTTCGTCCGCCAATGTTGAGTGAGATCACATTGTCATTCACACTCGCCGCGATCAAAGGATTCCAGTCTGCACGCTCAAGTCGTGCACCGCGAAATTGCTCCACCTCACCTGCGATATCGGAATTATTAAATTTTACAAGAATTAAAATAAATATAACGATTGTAAAAACAATGTATCGCTTGGAATAACGCATAGTACCTCTTGTTTTTTCTTATCTGTATCTTACCGCTTACACTCAGTTGCTCCCGGGGGCGCGCGGTCGTCTCGGAGGCTTCGGTCCGAGATACTGGTAATAGTAAGTCTTAATCATTCCATTGTAAAGCTTCCGGTTCTTATCCGCTTTCTTACCAATATAGCGCTGAGCATCCTCATAGCTTGTGATCAGATACATCGACCATGCGTCAAGTCTTTCATAGGCCTCACCAATCTGCTGATACAAAAGCGGAAGATCCTTTTTCTCCTCTAAGCGCTCACCATACGGCGGATTCGTAATAATAAATCCATATTTTTTTGGATGTCGCAACTCGCTGACCGGTCGTCTCTGGAAATGAATCAGCTTCTCCACTCCGGCCCGCTGTGCATTGTCTCTGGCAATGGCAATCACATCCTCATCAATATCATAGCCCTGAATATATGTCTCGACAGATAAATCCACAAGGTCATGTGCTTCTTCATTCGCCTCATACCACACCTTTTTCGGAATCAGATTGTTCCACTCCATAGACAGAAACTCTCTGTTCATTCCGGGTGCAATATTCGCTGCCATCATGGCTGCCTCTATCGGAAAGGTACCACTTCCGCAAAATGGATCAACAAGAATCCGGTCTGCATGCCAGGGTGTGAGCATGATCAGTGACGCAGCCAGGGTTTCGGATAACGGTGCTTTTCCGGCCATCGTTCGATATCCGCGCTTATGCAGGGAATCTCCGGTCGTGTCAATTGTCATTGTCACTTCATCTTTCATCAGAAATACGCGAAGCGGATACTCTGCTCCGTTTTCATCGAACCACTCCACATGATAGTGACTTTTCATCCGCTCAACGACTGCCTTCTTGACAATCGACTGAATATCCGATGAACTGAATAGTTTACTCTTGATTGAGGATGCCTTCTTTACCCAAAATCTGGCGTCCTTCGGGAGAAATTCCTCCCACGGCAAGCTTTTTGTTGCCTCAAACAACTCATCAAAAGTGGTTGCATGAAACCTTCCAACCTGAATCAATACACGCTCCGCAGTACGCAAAAACATATTTGCACGACAAATTGCTTCCTCATCACCAATAAAGGTTACTCTTCCATCTTCCACAAGCGTAATCTCATATCCAAGGTCATAAATCTCTTTTTTTAAAACTGCCTCAAGTCCAAAATGGCAGGGGGCAACTAATTCGTATGTTTTCATTTTTTTCTCCAATCGGAACTGTTCCGTACCTTCAATAACTAATATTCTAGTCCATCCGTGTTTTATGTGTCAACGCCATTTTCCTGCATTTTCAATCCCGCCGATTAATGATCCGACGCGAAATCCCCGGGCAGACAAAAAGCGCGCCGCAAGGATACTGACATTGCCGCGGCTACAGTAGACCAGAACCGGAATGGAACGATCCATCTGTTTTGACCACTCATCAATGGTATCATAGTTTTTGTTAATTGCGCCTTTCATATGCCATCTGAAATAATCATCCGAACTTCGTAAATCAATTAATAAACTGTTGCCCCGTTCTGCTGCACGGCAAAAATCATTTCCTGACAATAACTGGTAATTCATAGAAGCTATCTCCCATCGAAACAGAAAAGAACAGACCAGCATGTGCCGGTCTGCTCTCCTTTTACTTATTCTATGCAATTACACCGTGTACTGTGATTAGTAGCGATCTGTTGCATCATAGGCATTGCTTGTCTTGTTGCTTGCCTTATTTGATGTCTTGTTCGTAGTCTTGTTTGAAGCATTGGATGCATTCGATGCGTTGGTTGCATTCGATGCGTTGCTTGCATTGGATGCATTTGTTGCATTGCTTGCGTTGGTTGCATTGCTTGCATTGGATGCGTTCATACAATTGCTCTCGTTAGAATAAGAATTCTTAGCCATTTTCGTTGCCTCCTGGATTTCGATTGATTCATTCTCATGCACATCATCTTAAACTGTCGTTCAAGATGCATCCCGCGCTCAAAGAGCTCGGTCGTGTTCGTATTGCTACATGAGTAGTATCTCTCGAAAGGCTTCAACTATACTGGCAAAAAATGTTATTTTGTACCAAAAATACGGTCTCCCGCATCGCCAAGTCCCGGGCAGATGTACGCATGATCGTTCAGACAACGATCTAAGTGTCCGACATAAATCTGGATATCCGGATGATCCTTGTGCAGACGCTCTAATCCTTCCGGTGCAGCGATAATCGACATGAACTTGATATTCTTTCCACCATGCTGTTTGATCATTGAAACTGCATCGGATCCGGAACCACCGGTTGCGAGCATCGGATCTACAACAACGATCGTTCTCTGCTCGATAGGCTCCGGCAGCTTGCAGTAATATTCATGCGGCTCATGCGTCTGAGGATCGCGATAAAGTCCGATATGTCCAACCTTGGCAGACGGAACCAGTGCAAGAATACCATTCACCATTCCAAGTCCTGCTCGCAAAATGGGAACAATTGCAAGCTTCTTTCCGGCAATCATAGGTGTCATGCATGTCTCAATCGGAGTTTTTATTTCAACATCTTCCGTCGGCAGATCACGAAGCGCCTCGTATCCCATAAGCATTGCAATCTCTTCTACCAGTTTACGAAATTCATTTGTTCCGGTTGCCTCATCACGCAGCATGGAAATCTTATGCTGAAGCAGCGGATGATCAAAAAAAGTTACATTTTCCATTTGTATTTTTCCTCCAGCTTATCGTCATTTATACTTAATATCAGTGTAACGAAGTTGAGACAAGAAGTCAACCTGTGCCACCGCCTTCCTGTTGTAAAATGTTGGCCTTTGTGATAGAATTACGCCAATAGACAAATGTAGATTTTTGTCAAAAAAAGGAGGATTGTTAGTTATGAATCAATCAAATGAAGCAATTCGTGATGCCAGGTCTCTTGGCATTCCCAAAATGCTGCTTCTCGGTCTTCAGCACATGTTTGCCATGTTTGGCGCAACCATTCTCGTGCCGATTCTCGTCAACAGCTATTTCGGCGCACAGGGTGTCCAGGTTTTATCCGTTCAGGTAACCTTGTTCTGTGCAGGCATCGGAACACTGTTTTTCCATCTGTGCTCAAAGCTCAAGGTTCCGGCATTCTTAGGTTCTTCTTTCGCTTATCTCGGCGGTTTTCAGACCATTGCCAATCTCGACAGCGGAGAATTTGCCGCAATGACGAACGCAGACAAGCTCAGCTGTGCCTGCGGAGGTATTATTATTGCAGGAGCTATGTACCTGGCACTTGCACTTATCATCCGTCTCGTCGGTATCAAGCGTGTCATGCGTTTTCTGCCCCCGGTTGTCACAGGACCGATCATTATCTGTATCGGATTAAGTCTTGCTCCGTCTGCAGTGACCAACGCTTCGTCCAACTGGTTGATTGCCTTTATTGCTCTGGCAGTTATCGTTATCTTCAACATCTGGGGCAAGGGAATGCTTAAAATTCTTCCGATTTTACTTGGCGTAGTCATCTCGTATGGAGTTGCATTAATTATGCACTATACAGGCTTCACGAATCCGGATGGATCTGCCATTCTTGATTTTGCAAGTGTTGCAAGCGCCGGTATTCTCGGTGCTCCGCCGTTCCAATTTCCGAAATTCAACCTGACCGCAATCTTTGTCATGGCACCGATTGCCATCGCATCCATGATGGAGCATATTGGTGATATGTCAGCAATCTCCGCAACCGTAGGTGAGAATTTCATCTCAGATCCCGGTCTGCACCGCACGCTGCTCGGAGATGGTCTTGCAACCGCATTTGCCGGATTACTCGGTGGCCCCGCAAACACAACCTACGGAGAAAAC
Source organism: bacterium (assembly GCA_029012425.1). Lineage (GTDB taxonomy): Bacteria > Bacillota > Clostridia > Lachnospirales > Lachnospiraceae > W0P33-017. Next base: position 11,036 of record JAQXMB010000068.1, read on the forward strand.
ACCGGAGTTCTTGAATTGTCAAAGGTTCATGATCCTTCCGTTATCCGTCTTGCAGCAGTATATGCAATTCTTTTAAGCTTCATCCCCAAGATGGCTTATCTGATCGGCTCTGTACCGCCTGCAATTATCGGAGGCGTAAGCTTCATTCTCTACGGAATGATCTCTGCAATCGGTGTTCGTAATATTGTTGAAAATCATGTTGATTTCACCAATTCCCGCAATCTCATTATCGCTGCGGTGATTCTCGTATGCGGACTCGGCTTTAGCAAAGGTCTGACTTTTTCAATCGGTGGAACAACCATTACACTCACAAGCCTTGCTATCGCTGCAATCGCAGGCATCGTATTGAATGCGATTCTTCCCGGCAAGGATTACGAGTACGATGAGCACTACACAGTAGGGAAGTAATTGTAGCAATATAAAATGCAAAAGACGGAAGCGCCAATTTTGGTGCTCCCGTCTTTTTTTCCCTGATTTTTTCATTCACATACAGTCTTAGTTTTCGCTGTATCTTTCCATCTGCTCTTTGATCAAAGCAGCATCATCAAAATAATTTATCTTCATCGATGCACGGACTTTGCTCAAAGTATCAGCAGCCACTTTTTCTGCCTCAATCGAGCCCTGTCGTAAAATCTCATATACCTCGGGAATCTTTTTCTCCCACTCCTTACGGCGCTCACGAATCGGTGAAAGCTCCGCCTGCATCACATTGTTCAAGAATTTCTTCACCTTGACATCGCCAAGTCCGCCTCTCTTGTAGTGATCCTCAAGTTCTTCGATTCCTGCATATTCGGGAAGGAACTCTGCAAAATGCTCCGGTCTTGCGAAAGCTTCCAGATAGATAAATACAGGATTGCCATCTACCTTACCGGGATCGGATACCTTCAGATGGTTCGGATCGGTAAACATTGACATTACTTTTGTACGAACCTCTTCCTCGCTGTCCGACAGATAAATACAGTTACCGAGTGATTTACTCATTTTTGCTTTTCCATCAATACCGGGCAGACGCATGCACGCCTGATTGTC
>JAQXMB010000069.1 GCA_029012425.1 bacterium
GGAAGGAGGAAGGACTTCCTGTATAGAAAAGTGTCAGTTTATGCATCGCTCTTGTACAGGCAATATAGAGCAGGTTTCTGTCATAATCCGAATCATAATTTCTGTTATCTGCATCGGGTACAATGACCTCATCAAATTCCAAACCTTTTGCCATCCGAATTGATGTAATGGATACACCATTTGTGAATCTGGGGCTGTTCTGCGAGAGTAAATGAACCTGATATTTAATGTTTATTTCAACCCAGCAGCTGTCTATCGAGTCTCCTACTGTTGGTTCATGATTCCCGTTCCGCCTTACTTAAATTCTACAACTACGCTGTATTTTGAGTCGATTGCCTTAACAATATTTTCGTATAACTCTTTTACCATTTTAAGTGCGATATCATCTGCTTCCTGTGCATTCTTTGGCGTGTTGAATTGGTTTTCGAGTCTCTGACGAAGTTCTTTTTCTATCTCATTGTACTCTGCTACGGTGAGTCTCATTTTCCCTCTTGCAAGCAGGCTTTCTTTTACATCATCAATGATAATATCATCCGGGTTAATATCTACCGTCTCAAGATATGCATGACCAATTCGTATTGTTATTATTTTGTTTTTCTTATCCTCTGCAATATCGTCCTTGGTCAGATGACTTAAATCAACCACAAAATATCCGTTTCCCTTGTAAGAAACAGTCTGTGTCTTTTTCATAAAGTCAAAATCAATCTTCTGAATCAGTCGGCTTGTCAGCAGGGTTGATACGGTTCCTTCCTGCTCACTTACGATCAGTTTGCGCGTTTCGTTCTGATTCGACAGTATGACATCTGAAAAGTCCACATCCACTCTGCTGTCCTCGAAATGGATCGTATCGGCATCGAGCCTTTCAAGCCCATCTGAAAAAGCAGGCTCTGTTTTTTCGTTTCTATGGGAAATACCCCAAATCAATGTAATAACAATTGCCACCGCCAAAATAATACATATCGCATTCCATATCTTTTGTTTCATACCTGCTAGTCCTCATTTGTTTTCTGTTTATGTTCAATTGCAGTATTCCGCTCATCTTTTTTCTTTAGATATTTTGTAAAATCCGGTGCAGCGAACCGAATCTGGAACAGTTCTCCCAGCAGCCACTTAAAGAAAAACAGGTTCACTAACGGAAGAACAAAGGTTGTTACTATCATAATTGCGATCGAATTGATACATTTCTTTATCATGTTATGAAAATAATTCAACAGATCCTTTACACCCTGCATGGCTGTTTTAAATGCACCGGACAACTTCTCAAACATCGTCTGCTCACTGTCTTCACCCGATACCGCTTCATTGATTGTATCCGACCCTTCCTTCGTGTCGGCAATTGTCTCATCAACATATGCAAGATAGTCCGCACATACATAATTGGTAAAATGTGTACTACAGGGAATTACCAAAACCAATGCCAGTCCAAGAAGCGCAATTTTCTTGCCGATATTCACAAAGAATTCCTTTTTTATTCCATAGCCAATCGCATAGAGCACACATCCTATCGGGATGATGATTCGAAAGGATATGGCGATTCCTTTCATCAGAATCAACCGCTCAACAAAAAGCACCATCAGAATAAATACAAAATACTTATTCATGTCAGCTAAAGAATCTGCGAGAGGAGTGGCAAAATCATCCGGTAACGCAGAAATAGCAAGTGAGGTCGCAAGCGTCGCTCCTGCAAATTCCATAACTGTTGTCTTGCTTTTTTCTACACTCTCAAGCGAAGTCTGCACAAATTTCGTCTCCGGGATTTTCTCCGACAATATAAACAATGATACGATCGCTAGTAACACCGGAATCAACAGGCGAATCAGCCATTTACTTTTTTGAACTGATAACATACTTTCTCTCCTCTCACTCACTGCCCTTGCTTATGTCTGTTGGATTATTATGTCAGCCATTGAAAGCCCATAATCACCGCTCCTAGTACAACCAATACTACACCGGTCGCACGGTTGAGCGTCTTGGGTTCTGCTTTATTGGCAAATACTGCTGCGATACGCGCCCAGATTAGAGTGAACAGAATGCACAAAATCCAAACCGGCAAATCAGGCATCCCACCGATTGCAAAATGCGATGCAGCTCCGGTCAGGGCAGTAAAGCTCATGATGAGCACGCTTGTACCGACTGCTGTTTTTAGCTCATAGTGAAGGATGCTGGTCAAAACAAGAAGCATCATCATGCCACCGCCCGCTCCAATGAAGCCACAGATAAATCCAATCATAATACCAAAAAACAGAGACTGCGCAGCCCGCTTCCCGGGCGATACTTCATTCATTGCTTCTTTGGTGGTCATGACCGGTCGTATCATAAATTTCACGCCCAGCAAAAAGGTCATGAAAACGGAGAATCCTCCCATGGTCGCTGAGGGAACCAGACTGGCAACAAAGCTTCCGACAACCGTGAACACTAACACGCTTGTCAACATGATCAATCCATTTTTCAAATCAATGTTTTTGTTCTTGTGATAAGTGTAGGCCGATACTGCACTGGCCAGCACATCCGAAGACAGTGCAATTCCAACTGCCATATAAGGATCCATGTGCAAAAAAGTAATCAGCATCGGACTGATGATCGCTGCGGCGCTAAGACCTGCAAATCCGGTACCAAGCCCCGCTCCCATACCTGCAAAAAAGGTTACTGCTATCATTATCAATCGTTCCATTTTCTCCTCCGGTAATACTCAATTTATACGGTCTTTACTTGATATGTGCTATGTTTTTTCATGTTAAGAACCCAAACCAACATCATTTTCCGGATGGCATCAGAACCCGAAATGTATTTTGTCCGTCTTTACTCTCCACCCATATTTTGCCATGATGATTTGCCACAATACTTCCGGCAATGGATAGTCCAAGGCCGAAATGACTGCCGTCATTCACACGGGCTTCGTCTGCACGGTAAAACCGTTCAAACAACCGCTCCTGCTGTTCCTTCGGTATCTCATCTCCTGTATTTGTCACAGAAAGCTGGAATCTGCGCATACGGACAGACGCTATGATCCGAATCACGCCGCCTTCCGGCGTGTAGGTAATCGCATTGTCCAAAAGAATCGTAAGCAGCTGCCTGATCTGATTTTCATCCCCGGTCAGTTCCATTCCCTCTTCCACCTCTGACTCCAGCGTCAATTTTTTTTCATATGCTATGCTTTCCATTGGAAAGATGACATCAAAAACAGCCTCGTCCGCACGAAATCTTTTGAAAACTGTCTGTTCAACCGGAGCATCAAGATGCATCAATGTAAGCATCTTATTCACCATTTCGATCATTTGGTCTGTTTCTTGTCTGATATACACCAAATGCCGGTTTTCACCAATCTCCTGTTCTAATAGCTGGGCATTTGTGCTGATTACGGTAAGCGGCGTCTTTAATTCGTGACTCGCATTCGACATGAACTTCTTCTCTGCACTCAATGTCTGTTCCACCGGACGAACCATTCGTTTGGATAAAAGATTGGTCAAAAGAATTAATAGCAGCATTCCAACCAATGCCAGACCGATGCTTGCAACAACTGTTGGAATTACCGCACGAACCGCCGGGTACACACTGATTAACACGACATATCTTCCGGATTTTCCCTGTTTGGTAATATTGGTAATCCTCCAAAATTCCATCGGTTTCTTCCAGTTATCTGCTATTTTCTGTGCATACTCATATTGCGTTTGCTCATCTATATCCGGCAGATGATTGCTGTACAACTCCACTTTCGCATCTTTCTTTTTTACATGAAAAATGGAATAGTCCAATGCATCCAGCTCAAGTGCTGCACCATGGCTATTCTCAATCTGTTTTAGTCCCACCTCCGATACCTCAAGGCGCACCTGTCGGCGGAGATCCATCAAGCAGCTTTCATACTTCCCCCAATTAAACATCACTAAGCCGCCAATGTACAGTACGCAAAATAATGCGCTCAGCAAAATCGTGAGATTTTTTTTCAGTTTACTTATCATGACATTCCTCCAAAAGATACCCTACACCGCGCACCGTACGAATTTGTATGTTCACATGCAGATAATTGAGTTTACGACGCAGAAAGGATACATAGACTTCCACATTATTGTACTCTGCATCCGATTCATAACCCCATATCTTTGTCGCTATCTGCTCTTTTTCAAGCACCTGATTTGTATTCAAAAGAAACTTTTCCAACAATTGCATCTCTTTCCCGGCAATCTTCATACTTTTTCCGGTATGAATATTTTTGAGCTCACAGGCACTGTTATCAAGCACCAAATCGCCCAGCTGAAGATTTACGATTTCCTGTGCACCCCGGCGTTTGAGAATTGCCTGAATCCGCATAATAAGCTCCCGAATTTCAAACGGTTTTGTCACATAGTCATCCGCACCGCGCTCAAATCCTAGAATCTTATCCTCTAACTCCGTCTTTGCCGTCAGCATCAAAACAGGCAGCTCCTGACCGTCTTTACGCATCTGCGTTAGTATTTCATATCCATTCATCAATGGCAGCATCACATCTAAAATCATCAGATCATAGATGCCGCTCACACCATACTCATAACCTTTTTTTCCATCATGCACCACATCGACAACATAATTTTCCTTCATCAGAGCTTCCGCCAGCGTATCTGCCAATCGGATATTGTCCTCCACCACTAATATACGCAAATCTCATTCCTCCTGCTCAGCAATCATTTTCATCTTACTACTGCTCTTCCCGATTTTTCAATCCCTTTTTGTTCCAAATAATTACTCACAGTTTTCAAGGTTCATTCAAGGTTCGTTTCCTATGATATTTTTCGTATCCTGAATAATCAAAGGTATTTTTTCAACAAGTAATAAAAAAACAGGAGTGACATATGGATCATTTAGATAAATTAGAAGCAGAAGCAATTTATATCATGCGTGAAGTCGCAGCTGAATGTGAAAAACCGGTTATGCTCTATTCCATTGGAAAAGACTCCTCCGTCATGCTTCATCTGGCACGAAAAGCATTTTATCCGGAGAAACCGCCATTTCCATTCCTTCATGTCAATACGACATGGAAATTTAAGGAAATGATTACCTTTCGCGACCGGATTGCAGAAAAATATGGCATCGAAATGCTGGAATATATTAATGAAGAAGGAATCGCGCAAGGCATCAACCCCTTTGACCACGGCGCTGCCTACACGGACATCATGAAGACCCAGGCCCTCAAACAGGCCTTAAACAAATACGGCTTTACCGCAGCCTTTGGTGGTGGTCGTCGCGACGAAGAAAAGAGTCGTGCCAAGGAGCGTATTTTTTCTTTTCGAAATTGTGATCATGCATGGGATCCCAAAAATCAACGCCCGGAAATGTGGAAGCTCTACAATACACAGATCAACAAAGGTGAAAGTATCCGCGTCTTCCCGCTCTCGAACTGGACGGAAAAAGATATCTGGATGTATATACAACGCGAAAAGATAGACATTGTACCGCTCTATTTTGCCGCAATCCGCCCAGTCGTAGAGCGCGACGGAAATCTGATCATGGTTGATGACGATCGTATGCGTCTGCTGCCCAATGAGAAGCCGGTCATGAAAAAAGTACGCTTTCGCACACTTGGATGCTACCCGCTCTCCGGCGGTATGGAATCCGATGCGGATACACTGGATGCAATCATCGAGGAAACCCTCAGTGCGATATCATCTGAACGAACCAGTCGCGTGATTGACAAAGATGGTGGCTCTGCCAGTATGGAAAAACGAAAAAGGGAGGGCTATTTCTAATGAACTCATTACTGAAATTTATAACCTGCGGAAGTGTGGATGACGGAAAATCAACACTGATCGGACACATGCTCTATGATGCAAAATTAATCTTTGCAGATCAGAAAAAGGCATTGGAGCTGGATTCAAAAATCGGTTCTAACGGTGGTGCCATAGACTATAGTCTCCTCTTAGACGGTTTGATGGCAGAACGGGAGCAAGGGATTACCATTGATGTGGCCTATCGTTATTTTACGACGGAACATCGCTCCTTTATTGTTGCTGATACTCCCGGTCATGAGGAATATACACGAAACATGGCGGTCGGAGCTTCCTTTGCGGATTTAGCGATCATCCTTATTGATGCAAGCAGGGGTGTTCTTACACAAACCCGCAGACACACCCGTATCTGTGCGCTAATGGGAATCCGCCATTTTGTATTTGCGGTAAACAAAATGGATCTCATTGATTTCTCGCAGGAGAAATTTCAAAAGATTCGAAAAGAGATACGCATTCTTTTAGCAGAGTTTGACTTTGATTCGCAGATGGTCATTCCCGTTTCTGCCACCGGTGGAGATAATATCACCAAACACTCTGCAAACATGCCCTGGTACACCGGAAAACCGTTGCTTCATTACCTTGAACAAGTTGATGTTCAGGCACAACAGATTCCATCTTCATTTACCATGCCCGTACAGCGTGTTTGTCGCCCGGATCAAAATTTCCGCGGATTTCAGGGACAAATCGAAAGTGGCGATATTTCTGTCGGCGATACAATTACCGTTCTTCCAAGCAGGGAGTCTGCCCGCGTTCAGGAGATTCTTTGCGGCTTTCAGTCTGTCCGCTGCGCCAAAGAGGGACATGCTGTAACAATATGTCTCGACTCTGAAATTGATGTGTCTCGCGGATGTGTGCTTACAAGCGATGGAACCGCAAAGGTGAACCATTTGTTCTCTGCCTCGATTCTATGGATGGATGATGCAAGACTCGTGGCCGGAAAAAACTATCTCATGAAAACGGGCACTCAAACGGTTTCTGTAACCGTTCTTCGCATCCGCCACAAAATTGATGTGAATTCCGGACAGGAAATTCCGGCAGCAGCAGTTTATAAAAACGAGATCGCCGTCTGTGATTTTTCCGCTGCAACCGACTTTGTATTTGACACCTTCTTGCAAAACAAGACTCTTGGTTCACTGATTCTCATTGACCGGATCAGTCACATGACCTCTGCCTGCGGAACAATCACACGGTCCTTGGAGCGCGGTACAAATGTGACTTGGCAGAACATGGATATCACACGAAAATTTCGTGAAAACCAGCTCAACCAGAAGGCTTGTACGATCTGGTTTACCGGGCTTTCCGGATCCGGAAAATCAACGCTGGCAAATGCACTCGAAAAAAGACTCGTTGCTCTTGGCAGGCATACCATGCTTTTAGATGGCGACAATATTCGGATGGGTCTGAATCGTGATTTGGAATTTTCTGAGACGGATCGCATCGAAAACATCAGGCGAGTTGCCGAAGTTGCAAAGCTGATGAATGATGCCGGTCTGATTGTTCTCACATCCTTCATCTCGCCTTTTGCAAGCGACAGAAAACATGCCCGTGAAATCATTGGTGACCGTTTTATTGAAATCTATGTCAGTACACCTTTCGAAGAGTGTGCCCGCCGTGATGTCAAAGGTCTGTATGCTGCCGCAATGTCCGGGAAAATTGAAGAATTTACCGGAATCAGCAGCCCTTATGAAGCACCAGAGAATCCGGAGATTACCATAGACACCACCAACCGGGAGGTGGACGAATGCATAGATACTCTGCTTGAACAGTTCAAATCATTGAATTAGCATTCGGCACCTTATCCTACACGAAAGGAAACATCCATGAAAACGCTTTATCTGCATATCGGTATGCCCAAAACCGGCACCTCATCGATTCAAAAATTTTTGTTAAGTAATCATCTGATTCTTGAACAACACGGATATGTGTTTCCAAAGCTTCCCTATCAGTATCCGTTTATCTATCAGAACCGCAATGCCTATTTTATGATTGGGAAACAATACAACGAGGATGACAGCCGAAACCGTGTGTTGGAAAAGGAAATCCTCAAAAAGGGAATGGAAACCGTCTACAGTTATTTTGAAAAATATGACAATATTATTCTCTCGGAGGAAACGCTTTGGCGAGCCTTCCGCACGCACAGATATTTGTTTCCTTACTTAAGAAAGCATGCCAAAAACCACGGCTATCGCATACAGATTATTGTTTATCTTCGCCGTCAGGATGAATATCAGATCTCACTCTGGAAGCAAAATGTGAAGCATCCCAAAACTGCACAGACACTGCCCTTTGAAGAGCGTCTCAACGAGGTCATGACAAAAGAACCGTTTACACTGCAATACGCAGACACATTAGATGAGATATCTGATATTTTCGGCAGGGATAACTTAATCGTACGCAGATATGACCGTTCTTTTTGGAAAAATGAATCGATTGTTGACGATTTTTTAGACTGCATCGGACTTACACACACAGCAGAATATATCGACCTTCCCCGGGAAATCAATACCAGTCTTTCTGAGAACATGGCACAGATCAAGCGTATTATCAATAAAGAGCAGTCATTTTCTAAAGAAGAGAACGCTTTTCTATTACAGTTTATGCGCGATTTATCTCCGGAATCTGAAAAACAGTATCCATGCAGTATGCTGTCAGCAGATGAGACCCGCGCATTTTTAGCTCAGTTTACCGAAGGCAATGATCGCGTGGCAAAAGAATATCTGCACGATGAAAAACCACTGTTTTCCACCGAGATTAATGAGCTTGAAAAATGGAATCCGGACAATCCATACATGATTGAAGATCTCATTCGATTTTTTTCAGCTGTCTCCATGAACCTTCGCCGTGAAAACAACCGTCTGCAAGACGAGCTAATCAGGACACGGACTGATTTGAAACGACTAAACGAGGAAATCTCTGATTTGAGGACAGTTGTCAAAAATGAGCAGCGCTTATTCCGTTTGTTTAAATACAAACTGAAACATCCGTTTCGAGCAATCTTGAATCGGATCTTTCACCGCAGCAACGATTCTTAATATAGTAAGGAAGATATAACAATGACTCAATTTTGCAGATTTCTGCTCTCCATGTTAAAAATCGGCTGTATCGGTTTTGGTGGAGGCAGTGCCCTCATCCCGGTAATAGAACATGAATTTATCGGGGACGAAGAAGAAACAAACAAACTGGATACAAAAGATAATTTTGATAAAGATATTCTCATTGCAAACCTTACTCCCGGTGCTCTGCCCGTGGAACTGGCTTCGTCCCTTGGCAGGCGCAAGTTTGGTGTGAAGGGGATGATCCTCGGTGCAGTTTCCATGGCACTCCCCGGTGCCTGTGCTTCTCTGTTGCTTCTGACTGCTTTGACTGAATTTCGGGAACAGATCAGCGGTATTATGAATATTCTGTCCAAAGTTGTCTCTATTTTTATTATCTGGCTGATTATTCGATATATCCGTAAAATATGTGCCCAATCCCGCGCCATTAGTCCCAAATTCTACCGCCGCGCAGTTCTCGTAATGATGAGTGTATTTGCACTTTCCTGTGGCAAAAATTTATATCGTTTATTGGGGATTGACAAGAAACCCCCCCTTGTATTATCAACCTTACACATTTTGGTTGTATCACTTACGGCAATTATTATTATCAATATCTTACGCAGTCTTAATAACGGAAAAAGCACAATCCATGCGGCAACGGTTCCGTTGTCCCATTTACAAGAAACTCTGTCCGATCTTCTGACATGGTCAATCTTCCTCGTCATATTATTTCTTCCAGGGATGCTTCTTGCGATTCGTTATAATCTGATTGGATACCTATCCTATTTTCTTCGCGGAGCAGTCTCCGTGCTTATGTCATTTGGCGGTGGAGATGCCTATCTTGTGGTCGCTGATGGTTTATTTGTAGAATCATCGATTGTGAGTTCGGAACACTTTTACGGTGATATCGTTGCAGTGGCTAATATTCTTCCCGGATCCATTCTATGCAAGGCACTTACCGCAATCGGCTATTATTATGGTATTTCCATAACAGGCTCGCTGCTTGGAGGGTTTTCATTTGCACTTTGTGGTTTTGGATGCAGTGTTTCTGTTTCCTGCCTGGTATTTGGACTGATTTATCATCTGTACGAACGCTTCTCCGGTTTTCAAAGCATGCATACCATCAGTCATTATATTGGCCCCATTATCGGTGGGCTTCTTGGAAATGTCTGTCTTGCACTGCTCGTATCGGTATTCAGCTAGCTTGCCTTTTTTTCTATGATGCGTTATTATGGATAGGAATCGTGAGCAAGAAAAGGAGTTTGAATATGAATCTTCTATGTATGAACAAAAAAGCCCGTTGGCTTTCTTTCATCCTGACAGCTACACTGATGTCCGTTTTGTTTGCACAGCCGTTGCAGGCAGCATCAACAACTGATGGCTTTGATGTTTCTTCCAAAAACGGAATTGTCGACTGGGAAACAATCGCATTATCAGATATGAATTTTGTTATGTTACGAACCGGAGAAGGTCAGGCACCGGATATTGATGCCCAATTTGAAGCAAATTACGAAGGGGCTTTAGACGCCGGACTTAAAGTCGGAGCCTATCATGTCTGTTGCGTGCGCACACCGGAAGCTGCGGTCAAGGAAGCCGAATACTGCTTGGAAATACTAGATGGCAGACCGTTAGATTACCCGATCGCATATGATATTGAAAAGCCCGGATGTTTTGCAGACGGAAAAGACAATACAACCGCAATTGCAAAGGCCTTCTGTGATGTCATCGCAGATGCAGGGTACACGACTATGATCTATTCCAGTGCGTCTTATTTGAATGAATACTTTGACTGGGAGGTATTATCAGATGTTCGTGTCTGGGCAGCTTATTACGGTGAAAATAAGCCAAAACTGACTGTTCCTGTTGACATCTGGCAATATACATCTACCGGAGATCTTGAAGGCGCAAATACCGATCGTGGTTACTGTGATTTGAACATTTCCTATATGGAAGCATCAAAAGTTCGCTTTTTATCAGACTCCATTCAGATGAAAAAAGGATCATCTCAAGTTGCCAAAGTCAAACTTGGACCCAGCGGATGCACAGACTCGCTAACCTTTCGCTCATCAAATAAAAAAGTAGTTGTCGTCAATAAGAAAACCGGAAAACTAAAAGCAAAAGCCAAGGGTACCGCAACGATCACTGTTACAACCGGTAGCGGAAAAAAAGCCACCATGAAAGTAACCGTAAAATAAGAGTTTTTCCATTGAACATTTTATCTTTACTGCATCAAAAAACCCACGAACACACGATTCGTTCTATCGTGTATTCGCGGGTTTTACAATTTCCCAAAAAGTTTTCCCACTAACTTTTTAATCCAAGTCCACGCAAAATCTCATCAATTGCAAGTGAATATTCATCGCGATCATCCATATCATATAGTTCGTAGGCCTGTTCCTTCGTTACATTAAACTGATCCATGAGCTGGGATTCCATCTCCTGACCAAGCGACTCCATCTGAACAATCACACCCCATTCTTCAGCGCCTGCCATATGTAACTGATATCTTCCCATTCCGCGAACAAGACTATCGAGTGCCAGATCATATTTTCTTGCATCCATCAAAGCATGATATGCCAGTAGCTCACTTTGCACTCCGGCAAGTATTTTTGCCTGCTCATACAATTCGGCATCCGCCGACTTTATCTTCGCACCTGCCATCTTCTGGTAACTTGAAACATAATTTCCGTGATCAAATGCAACCCGTGCTTCTGATTTCATTGCCCGGTAGCTAAGCTGTGAATTTCCAAAATAAATCAATGCAAAAATCGAAATAGCAAACACCCAGATAATTGTGACAGGCTTTTTGGGAAGCGGTTTGCTCTTCGGCTGTACAACCTTTTCCTTTTTCGGTTTTGCTTTCTTCTCTCTCGGCGGGTTTGCCGTCTTTTCCTTCTTGGCTTTCGGTTCTTTTTTCTTCTTATCCTTTTTCTTTTTCTTATCTTTTTTCGATGCGGGTTCCGGAAGCGTGTCCGAATCCATCGCCATAAGGATTTCCAGATTCTCATCCGAAAGACTTTCTAAATCGTCCAGTCCTTCAATACCACCGGAAGACGACATATCAGGTTCCACGGCTTCTTCTCCGTCATCCTCATCCTCACCAAAAAACAAATCAAGTATTTTGGCCAAAAAACCGGTTTTTTTCTTCGATTTTTCTGATTCCTTCTTTTTGACTGTATCAGCTGCAAGCATTAGATTTTCAGAATCAGCGGATATGTCTTCCAACTGAATATCCTGTTCATCTGCCTCAAGCATTTTTCCAATATCGGAAAGAGCCTCATCCTCAGACATACTGCCTAACAGTTCCATGATACTGGCATCATCAAGTTCTTCATCCTCAGGCAAAATCTGTTCTTCATTCGCATCTTCCGAATCAAAAGAAGCACCAAACAAATCATCCATGCCATCCGCGAAGCTTTCCTGTGAAGATTCCTCCTCGAGATTTCCCAAATCATCCAGCCCTGACAATTCTCCAAATTCATCTTCCGAGAATAAATTCTCCAGCTCACTCATTCCATCCACGGACAATTCATCATCTTTTGGTTCCTGCTCATCCGGAATATCCGCTGAATCGGTTTCTTCCATATCAAATGCGCCCATCAGGTCAGAAAAATCTCCCATCTCATCTAAAGATGGTTCTATAACGCTTTCGGAATTAAAGTTTTCCGTTTCCGTGAGCGGATCAATAATGTCAACATCTGATGGTTGTGGTTCTGATTCTGATTCTGCGACAAGCTGCTCTACCTGCTCAAAAAAAGCATCATCCGATTCTTTTGTCTGCTCCTGTCTCATGCGCTCGTATTCTTCTGCCTCATCATTGAGCTCGGCCTCAAAAGCAGCAAGGAAGTCATCAACATCCTCCTCACTCAGCTCCTCTTCAAAATCACGAAGAAACTGATTTTCGCGCACCTCTTCGAGTGCTCTCATTGTCTTAGGAGGCAGATTCTTCTTGGTCATATACGGGTCTGCCTGTTTATTCTTCTGTTCAAAGTCCTCATCGAACTCACTCAATTTCTTTGTCACCGAGTTCAACAAACTATCCAGATAGTCTTCGCTGTTCGCCAAAAAAAATCCCTCCTTTCCATAATAGATAATGGCAACGAAAAGTGAGAGTGATCAAAACGCCTCGTTCTGATACGCTCCCACCTCACTTTTTTGTAAATCTTTGATTATTTATTCTGCATTCTTGTTATCAGTTTATCAACAGTCTCAACCAACTGACCGATTTCAGGCTTTGTCAGCTGTGCATCCGCACCGAGCGACTCTCCCTTACGACGCATCTCCTCATTGACAAGAGACGAGAAAATGATAAGCGGAATCTTTTTCAGCTGATCGTCTTCCTTCACAAGCTTTGTCAGACGATGTCCATCCATAATCGGCATCTCAATATCAGTAATGATACAGTGTACATTCTGCTCGATTGTGCCGTCTTTCTTATACTCAAGCAACTGATCCCAAGCTTCCCTGCCGTTCGCATGCATCTTCAGATTCGTATAACCCGCCTTTTTCAGGCAATCTGTGATCAGCTTGCTAAGAAGCGGAGAGTCTTCAGCGAGAACAATCGGTGAATCCGAACGGTCGCGCTCACCCATTCCGTCTATATCCGTTACCCGAAGGCCGGTTTCGGGACTGATGTCTGTAACTATTTTCTCAAAATCCAAAATGATAACCAGCTTGTCATCCAACTTAATGACTCCGGTCGACACACCGCTCTCTCCAACATTTATTGTCGAATCGGGTTCAATAATATCTGCCCATGAAACTCTGTGAATTCCAATAACCTCATCTACATGGAACGCAATATCCAGTTTGTTGAAATTCGTAATAATAAACAATCCTTTTGTATCACTCGTATTCGGTAATGAAAGGCAATTCTTAAGGTTAATAACTGTGATCATCGTATCACGCGGCATAAAAATACCTTCCACACTCGGCTGGGCATTCGGAATAGGTGTAACGGGCTGATAGCAAAGAATCTCGCGAATTTTCGCAACATTGATACCATAATGATTATCGTTCAGCGTAAATTCGAGCACTTCCAACTCATTCGTTCCGTTCTCTAACAGAATATTTGTATCCATATCATATCTCCTCCCGACACAACTCAATATAATTAGTTATATTATAACATATTGACAATAATTTTTGCACCTTTTTTTATCATTTCTACAAAAAAACTACCTTTGAGCGTTGCTCACCCGAAGTGATACTCATCTCTAACTGGTCAATCGATGTGACCTTTTGTGCATCCAACTGAAGCATAATAATGGTCTCAACCGATTCTCCCGCTCCGATGACACCCTGATAAGTCCCCAAATTATTCATCAGAAGCGTCAATTCTGCAGTTACTTTTTCTGTCTGATTAACCTTTGCAAGAAAAATTGGCTTTCTCGACAAAATGTCGCAGTCCACAGACTTGTCCGTTTGATTTTGAAGCGTGACATGCAGTACCGCAAGAACATTTCCCTGCTCCGGAATCACCGTCTCATATTGATCAACCAGTTGTGCTCCCGTAAACACCGCGGTCACTCCCGGAATCCCAAGCGCCTGCGTCAGTGTCGTTTCTTCCGGATCTTTTTGCTGTTCCGGTTCATCCTCGCCGGTTTCCGTGCTTTCTTCGGTTGTCTCCTCTTCTACCGTCTCTTCCTCTTCCTCTACCGGAGGTTCCTCTTCCTCTTCCTCCGGAACAAACACATACTTATATCCTTCCGGTTGCTTTGTATTGTATTTTGCAACAATATGAGCCGCATAATTGACAATTATCGCGCGCTCATTTGTCTCCAGCTCATATGGTTCCTCACCACAACCGGTCAGGTAGACGGCTGTAACCGCAAGAACACCAAACAAAAGACTTTTTTTCATCAGGTTCTTCATCCAAGAGCCTCCTGTGTCATAGATACATATATACCATTAGATTAGCATTCTTTGGCATCAAGCGCAACCGAATTTTTATCCAATTCAAACCAGAATTCCACACCGTCCGGATGGTTGATGACACCACAGGATTGGTGGTGTAACTCCATAATTGCATGCACAACAGAAAGTCCGATTCCACTTCCGCCGTACGCACGCGTCCGGGCTTTATCAACCTTGTAGAACTTCATCCATATTTTTTCGTGTTCACTCTCGGGAATACAGTCCCCTGTGTTAAACACGCTCACACGCAGCCGTTCGTCTCTGTTCTCATAGAATATTCGTATTTTTTTCTCCCCTGCCGCATAATGAATCGCATTACTCAAATAGTTTGTCACGACAGCCTCAATTAAAAAAGCATCTGCCCACACATCTGTCGGAACAAGATTATCAAATTCAATCTCTATCTCATTCTGCTGCAAAAGAAGCATTGAATTTTGTACAACACCGTAAATCAATTCTGTAATATCGAATCGACCCATTGTCGCCGGATTATTTCCAAATTCCAGCTGATTGAGTGTTAACAGTTTGTGAACCATCTGATTCATTTTTCCGGCTTCATCCATGATTACTTCGCAATAAAAATCACGGCTTTGTTCATCATCGTTAATACACTCCTTTAATCCTTCCGCATATCCTTGAATCAATGCAAGCGGTGTTTTCAATTCGTGTGATACATTCGAGAGAAATTCTTTTCGCATCTGGTCAATTTCTTCCTTCTTCTTTATATCACTCTGCAATTGATTGTTCGCTGTTTTCAGTTCACTGATTACCTGTTCCAGCGTCTGAGACAATTGATTCATATGCAGGCCGAGAAGATCAATCTCGTTTCTGTCCGGAGAAGGTGCCACATATTTTGCCGTAAAATCAAGCTGTGTCATTTTTCTTGAAATATCGGTAAGCTGTCGAATCGGGAGTGTGATCCTTCTTGTCAAGAAAATTGCAATCACGGTACACAACAAAACTGCACACATTCCGATATATCCCAGAAAACGATTTGCAATCACAACACTCTCCCGAATACCTTCAAGTGCTGTCCGCATCATAACCAGATTTCCATCGTCAAGTGTTCCCCACAACACTAAATAATCGGAAGCCATTCGACTGTCTTTCACCTGCTGAATGGAATAGCTCTCTGTTGCACGCACAGTCCGCCTGTCTTCATCATCTTTTCCACCAAAAAGCACATCCATGAATTGTTTAATCAAATATATATTGTCATTCGTCGATGAACGCACCACCGTTCCATCTGCCGAAATGATCAGCAAATCAATATTTCCATTCGCACAGAGTCGTTCCAGTTCCACATCATAATAGTCTGCCGTATCGTCCTCATTCTGAATATTCTGGTTAATCAGATAATATCCTTCTGTCAATTGGCTAACCTTCATGACACGATAGTAATCATCCAAAAAAGTTGTATTCAAAAACCAGCACAAAAGTACCGTTCCGGTAATAAGCACAATGATCGTGATACAAATCTGTGTCGTAATCGATTGTTTATATGCATGTTTGATTCTCACTTAACCACCAGCTTTTCTTTAAGTCTCAAATTTGTAACCCATTCCCCAAATGGTCTTAATACAATTACCTTTTTCTCCCATCTTCGAACGGAGCTTTTTTACATGGGTATCAATTGTTCTCGCGTCTCCAAAATAGTCGTAATTCCACACATGATTTAATATTTTTTCACGAGAGAGCGCCAAGCCTTCATTCTCCATAAAATAAGTCAGTAGTTCAAACTCCTTAAAGCTAAGCTCAACCGGCACACCATCTATCATAACCTCGTGAGCTGCCAGATCAATCACAATTCCGCCTGCCGAAAGCTTTTGTTCTTCTTCCTGGTGCGTTGTTCTTCGCAAAATCGCCTCCACACGAGCCACAAGTATCTTAGGGCTGAACGGTTTTGAGATATACTCATCGGCTCCAAGTTCAAAACCACTCAACTCATCATTTTCTTCCCCTTTGGCAGTGAGCATGATAATAGGCACTTTTGAATGCTCCCGAATCTCCTGACACACATCAAAACCATTCAGTTTTGGCATCATCACATCCAAAATAATAAGTGCGATATCCTTATCGGAATAAAAGATGTCCAAGGCCTCCTCTCCGTCACCGGCTTCGATCACATCATATCCGCGTCGGACAAGGAAATCCCGTACCAGCTTTCTCATACGAACTTCATCATCCACAACAAGTATTTTTATTGTTTCCATAAATAAGCGACCACCTTTTTACATCTATGATAATGTGACATTATCAAATGAATATGTTAAATATGTGAACGGAACTATAAATTCAGCTCCCGCTCCTTCTGTCTGATCTCCTGTTCGCGTTCTTCCAGGGAATGCTCCCACTCGGAATATCGATCGATCAGCTTATTCTCATAATTTAATATCGTAGGATGACTGCTCGAAAGTGCAATCGCAAACATTACAACTATCATTGCAGCAAGCACCACATTTATTATCACGGAAGTCCTGAACTTCCGCTTGGTACTCATATCCAAACGCGCATCCTTTTCCGTATCCTTCTGAGCGGTTTTTTCAGGTATCTTCACCTGAATCGGATGAATCTGTTCATTTGCAACCTGTGGCATGGAATACAGATAATCCTGCACTTCCCGCAAAAACACCTGCCCGACCGGCGTCCGGAACATATTCTGTTCCAGCATTCTGTCATACACTTTCAACACCTTCTCAGGTGAATCGAAATCCATGCGTTCTCTGACATAGCGCACGCCTTCAGCCTCTTTTTTTGCCTCATGAAGCAAATCAATATCATCAAATTGAAAACCTTCAACAACCCATTCGCTATTTTTTGCCATAATATCACCTTTGTCTAAAGAAAATGAGAATATCTGTTTCCATTATGATATATTTTTCGTGTTTTGCAAGTAAAAAATATGTACATTTTTCACAAATTCATGTATAATTAGATGGAATATGATTCCATTCATGTTCCATTTAAGAAGAGAGATATTGAATCATTCAAGTTTTAACACAGGAGGCCCACCTATGAGCAAGAAGCAGAAATCTAATCTCAAGATAAAATCAAAGCCCACCGCTGTTGCGAAAAAGACTAAAAAGTCTACAAGCATCAGCATTAAGGTTTTGATTCCAATCAGTATTCTCACGCTTATCATTATCGTGACCGGTTTGATCAACGCAAACAGCATGCGTCGTATGCAGGAAAGTACAACTTCTATCACCAGTTCAAGTCTGCCGACACTTGAAGCTCTTGAAACCGCAATCGCCGATTTTAATGATTTACAGCGTTTGATATATGCTCATACCCTGTCAGAAGAGAAAGAATACATGACAGACTGCGAAACCCGTGCAGCAGAGCTATTCGCCGAAGTAGATGACGCTCTTGCAAAGTATGAATCAATGGTCACTTCCGACGAGGATCTTGCTATTATCGCATCCTTCAAGGAGAAATATCAGACATACACCTATACATATGTTGCTGCACAGAAGCTGAGTATGGATATGATGAAAAAAATGGCTCAGTCTTATGTTCCCAACCTCATGCAGAGTGGTGCGAATGAGATGCAGGCACAGCTTTTAGAGATGAAAGCCACGGTTCAGGCAAACATTGATGCCGAGATTGCAGCTCAGTATCAGAATTATAAGATGGCGCTGATTATTTCCATTCTTTCCACAATTCTTGGAATCATCTTTGCCGCTATTGTAATCATACTTGTTACGAACCGCGTGGTTCGCCCGGTTAAGGAAACTGCAAAAAGTCTCAAAAAAATTGTTACCGATATCGAAAACGGCCGCGGAGATTTAACCTCTCGTATCGAAATCAGGTATCAGGATGAGCTTGGCCAGCTGGCAGCCGGAATCAATGTATTTATCGAGACACTTCAGAATATCATGGCTCAAATTGTTAGCAATGCCGCGAATCTCGGAAATGTTGTTCATACCGTGTCCGGCAGTGTCATCAACGCAAGCGGAAGTGCCACCGATATTTCTTCTCTTTTGGAAGAGTTATCTGCCACAATGGAAGAAATATCTTCAACAACCACAAATGTTAATACCGAGGTCGCAAATGTCGGCATGCAAGTAACAGACATTGCTCGCGATACCGAATCGTTAACTCAGTACGCTTCCGACATGGCAGCACGAGCAAAAGAGCTTGAGCTTGCCGCACTCAATAACAAGAACACGACAAGCGAAATTGTAACCGGAATTATCAATTCACTTGAGGCCGCAATCGAAGAGAGCAAGAGCGTTGCCAAGGTAAATGATTTAACAAACGAAATCTTAAATGTTTCCAGCCAGACCAATCTGTTAGCACTGAATGCTTCCATTGAGGCAGCAAGAGCCGGCGAGGCTGGAAGGGGATTCGCGGTTGTTGCAGACGAGATTCGTATCCTCGCAGATTCAACAAGAGAAACCGCCGGTAATATTCAGACGATCAACCAGATGGTTGTTCGTGCTGTAGATGCTTTGGTAGAAAACTCAAATGCAATCGTTGATTACATCAATGCAACAATCCTTCCTGACTATGAACGCTTTGTAGTAACCGGAAAGCAATATCGCGATGATGCAACCTATGTCAATAATACAATGGATGTATTCGAACAACGAACAAACGAATTACTTCGTATCATGCAGGAAATCACAGAAGCAGTAAGCGGTATCACCACTGCAATCGAAGAAAGTGCTTTAGGTGTTACACATGCAACCGAAAACACCTCAACATTGGTAAATAACATTGAAATCGTTAACAAAGAAATGAATACCAACCAGGAAATTTCACAGCTGCTACAGCAGGAAGCCGATCGTTTTACGAACCTGTAATTGACAGTAATTCCAAAATACTCATAGGAAAACCCTCTCCGCGGAGAGGGTTTTCTATTTGTTTCATATTCATCTTTTCCAAATTACTTTATTTGAATTCCCAAGTGCATTTCCACCTGTTCACGAATCTGATGCGGTTCAATCGGTTTCGCCAGGTAATCGGTAAATCCGGCCTCTAAATACCTTCTTCGTGCTCCAACTGTATTATCAGCTGTTAGCAGAACGACCGGCGTCGCAGCCCGCTGTGTTTTTTCTTCCAGCTTTCGCACCTCCTGCAGAACCTGAGTTCCATCCATACCCGGCATCATCTGATCCATAAAGATCATGTCAACCTGCTTTTTCTCAAGAATACGAAGACATTCATCACCATTCTTAGCCAATACAATTTTGATATTCAGGTCACGCAGCCATGCATCCATTTCCTTTAAGTACAGTAAGTTGTCATCAACTACCATGATTACCGGTATTTTTTGTCCCGGTTGTACAATCATCTGGTGCGGTTCTGTCTGAATCTCAACCAGTGTTTTTCCGTCTTCTCTTACTACAGATTCCGGTATCTTGAAATTTGTTGTATCAACAATTTTTTGAGGGAACATCATCCGAATGATTGAATGCTCTTTCTCAACTCTGCATTCCATCGTTCCTTTCATTGCCACCAACAACCGCCTGCATTCTGAATATGGAATATAATTCAAATCAGCATCCAGATTTGTGTCACCTCGTTGCATTCGAGCCATAATACGATTAATCTCGCTGGTGGTAATACCATTATCTTCCAAATCAATCGTAACCGTCAGCAGCGCATCCGCATAGCGAAGCTCTGATGTAATTGTCATCTCTAATCCGGTAACCCGAGCCACAATTCCCGAGCAACGCAATACGCTTTGTATTGCCGCCTCAATACTTGTCCGATCTCCATACCACGCTGCCGGAAGCTTGGCATCCGCTGCCAACTTGGCACTTGAGCATCGTCCCTGTTTTCTCGAATCCACAATCTTACGCAGATTTGAGAGCAGTTCGTCCGTCGAATACTCGGCTTCCTGATAATTAACCGCATCCTCATCCTCCGCAGAATAGTCTTTCAGCACGCCCACCATGTCGTCAAGTTTTTGACCTGCCTCTAATATCTCATGTGTCATTTCAAGTACATCCGAAGAAACCGTTGAATCCTGACAAATGGCATCTGCACGATTCCGAATAATTTGAAGTGGTGAACCAAATCCGTGTGTCATATGATGCAGGAACATATTTTTCGTTTTATCAGATACTTCCGCTTTCGCTCTAAGCTGTTGCAGCTCCTTCATACAATAATATTCATCCGTGCAATCATACAGCCATATAACATATCCGGTCAGATCATTATTTTCTTTTAATTCTGTAACGACAACATCACATATTTTTCCGTTATGCTCAAGCACATCATGGTTATGCAGAAATATCAGCTCAACCATCACTTCACATTCATCAGGATTCTCAAGTTCCGGATAAAGCATTGCAGCCACTGAATTGTAGCCTTTCATTCGCCGGTTGCTATCCAGCACAATGTATCCTTCTGCGACCTCGTCCAAAATTCTTTCGCGGGCAACGCGTCCATCATCCAGAAAATGAAATCTTTGATTTAATTTGTAGATGGTAAAAATACATAGAACCTGAAAACACGGGCCAAAATCAAATCCACCGGTGACTCCTACATCGCACAAAATAAAAGTTACAATTGGAAGTGTCGCAAATACGGCAATCAAGGTAATGACAGGCTCTTTTCCCGCACTGATTCGATAAACCGTACCAATATACAGACAAAGTGCTCCCAAAATTGCCATAAACAGCATAAACAGAAATCCTGCCACTCCAAGCGTCAAATGAATGGAATTGGCTAACGCACCATGGACAATTGTACATGTCTTATATACCATGTGTGTGTATTCATCCAAAACAAGCAAAATGAAGAACACAAAATCACACACCCTCAGTATATTTTTCTGCCATCTTTTCAATTCAATATCACAGATTGCCAACAAAAGCATGAATGTGAATGTCAAAAACAACAACGATGAAGTATGCTGTAATCGAATTGCCCACCGTGCCGCCTGTTCACCTTCTATCGACAAAGTCTCCAAGTAGCCATACAGATTCATGGTTACACAGATACTTGCAAATAACAGCATTCGCTGCGGAACCGTGTTCTTCTCCCGAAAGATTTTATACGTCAGATTAAACGTATATAAAAAAACGAGAAATTGAGCTGTACGCACAATCATATGTATCACACTAACCATTTACCTATCCTCCTAATTACTTCATATTTTATCGTCTTTTTGGCACCTTGTAAAGCATTTAACGCTCAAAAGGGTGAGTACCGGTCACCCTGTACTCACCCTTTTGAATTGAAAGAATTCATAGGAAGGCATATTTATTTTGGTATGGAACATTCCTGATACATATAATCACTACCAACCACCTGATAGTATATGATGTTCCCCTGTTTGGGATATGTCATCCCAAGCGCCACTGCCTTTTCCTGAATGGCGTGCAAATCCGCGGAGTCCTCAATGCGTTTTTTTGCATCTGCATTGACAAGACGAAGCTCATCAATCTCCTTCTGTAACACAGCAACACGATAGACCTGCTGCTGCACCTGAAAATTCAATTTCAAAAACATAATACATACAACAAGAAACAGAATTGTTACTGCAACCAGCTTGCAAAGTCGTATCCGATCTTCCTTTATCGTTCGATTTGCACGAATTGCATAATAGCGCTGAAGATTTTCTCTTTCTAATCGCTGATAGTATGCATCGATCTCATCTTCTGTCATATGTATTGCCATTTCATCAAGCAATCTCATTCCCTGCCTTTATCTGTTCTAACAGTTCCATCACCGCACCAGGTTCTCCCGCAGCTGCGATACGAAGCAGATGCCCCTGTTCATGATACTCATAGGATAAAGCCTCTATCCGTTCATCTCGCTGTTCTTGCAGCTTCTGAAAAAGCGCCAGACCGGTTCGTTCTTCCATATCAGGAAAATCCAACAGCGCACAAAAGGATGCCTGTGCTCTCTCCTGCTGCCCCATAAAACCTCGCACAATCTGTGTCGGTGTGCTTGACCCGGGTGTTTGTCGGAAAAACAGCTTCCGAATTTCATCCTCAGTAAAACGCCACTGTACGCCAATCTTCTGCCCGGTCAAGGTTCCATCCTTCAGATAATTTCGAATGGTTCGGCTTGTCATGCCGGTAACCTCGGCGACATCTGCAACTGTATATAATTTTTCATCCAGCATACTGATGCCTCCTTGTTTTTCATTATATTTCATTCTTATTCATTTGTAAACATCTTTTTACATTTTTTCACATTCTTTTTCATTATTTTTATTCATTTTTCACATTTTTTCATATTATAAGGCAAAAAAAACTCGAAAAAAGCAACGCATTTTTCAAATCAAATGCTTTTTTCGAGCTATTTCGCATCTCATCAACAATCATCCAAGATTTCTGATCTTAAAGTCTCGCTCAGCCTCGCGCCTTGCATCCTTCTTTGCAATATCCTGTCGTTTATCATAAAGCTTTTTACCTCTTGCCAGTGCAATTTCCACTTTGACAAGGCTTCCTTTGAAATAAACCTGAACAGGCACAAGTGTATAACCTTTTTCTTTGATTTTGCCAAGCAGTCGGTTAATCTCCTTTTTGTGCATCAAAAGCTTCTTCGGACGCATCGGATCCTTATTAAAAATATTGCCCTTTTCGTAAGGACTTACATGCATTCCGTAAATGTAGATTTCTCCGTCCTGAATGCGCACAAACGCTTCCTTGATGCTGCAGTTTCCCTGCCGCATTGACTTCACTTCTGTTCCGTGAAGTTCAATTCCTGTCTCATAGGTCTCCTCCAGGAAAAAATCATGGCGCGCCTTTTTATTGTTTGCAATTAATTTGATATTGGATGTATTATTTGCCATACCTTACTCTCTTTCTGTGCAGAATGCTCCTCACGCTACTCATTACTGCTTCTAAATCAAAGGAGTATAGCCACCATGACTATACTCCCTTTTGCGTGGACCAGACGGGAATTGAACCCGTGTCCGAAAGACAGTCCCCTGTACTTCTACGAGCGTAGTTTATTCTTCGTCATTCCCTCCGGCATTCAGGAACAAACAACCGAATACCTTCAGTAGCTTCATCATACGCCCGGTGGCTCAAAGCTTTGCCATCGTCGTTTCTCACATGGTCGAAGTTGTGATTCTAAAGTGTGAGTGCTTCAGAGACAACTACTGCCATTAGGCAGCTAATGCTACTCTATCGTTAGCGTTTAATTTTAATTTGGCCATTTAACGCATTACCATACGGCTCGCTTCTCCAGCTTCATATCCCCCGTCGAAACCTTTACTAGCCCGGAATATGACATCGGAATTGTATCATCCAATTCCGATGCTCACTTATCATAACACATTTCTTTTCGAATTGCTACTATACTACCGGTATATTTTTTTATTATGCAATTTCAAAATCGATGGTTCTCATCAGTTCATCAGTTCCCGCAACCATGACATTCACAGTCTCTCCCAGCTTATAACGCTTTCCGGTAACCTCACCCACCAATTCATAGGTGTCTTCCACATAATGATAATAATCGTCGCGCAGAGATGTGACATGAACCATTCCTTCGATTGTATCCGGAAGCTCCACATACATGCCCCATCCGGTCACAGATGAAATCACACCGGTAAATATTTCCCCGATATGCTCCGACATATACTGAACCTTTTTCAGCTTAACGGTTTCTCTTTCCGCTTCTTCCGCACGGCGTTCCCGTTCGCTTGACTGTTTTGCCACTTCATCCAGAATCTTGCCATAATGTTCCCTTCGTTGTTCACTCATGCGCCCCCGCAATCGTTCTTTTATAATACGATGAATCTGCAGATCCGGATATCTTCGAATCGGAGATGTAAAATGACAATAATATTTTGCCGCCAGTCCAAAATGTCCGGTACAGTCTGTCGTATATTTTGCCTGTTTCATGGAACGAAGCGTCAAACGACTGATCAAAGTCTCCTCCGGTGTATCTGCAATTTTTTCAAGCAGCTTTTGCAGCTCCTTCGGATGAAGCTCGTCTCCTCCGACATGAATATTATAGCCAAAATTATTGATAAAGGTTGACAGCTTTTTAATTTTATCCGGGTCAGGATTTTCATGCGTTCGATATACAAACGGTATCTCCTGCCAGAAATTGTCTTCCGCAACCGTCTCATTTGCAATCAGCATAAAATCCTCAATGAGCTTCGTTGCCACATTGCGCTCATACGGACGAATTTCTACCGGCCAGCCCTCCTTATCCAAAATCACTTTTGTCTCAGGGAAATCAAAATCGATACTTCCCCGTTTCATGCGGCGTTTTCGAAGGATTGCGGCTAACTTCTCCATATCCCGGAACATCGGCACAAGACGCTCATAACGAGCAGTCTCTCTCTCATCCTTCAAGGCCAGAATCTTGTTAACGCTCGTGTAACTCATGCGCTCGTCAACACAGATTACGGTCTCGGCAATCTCGTGATCGATCACCTCTCCTTTCGGATTAATCAGCATGATACAGCTTAATGCCAGCCGTTCCTCCCCTGCATTCAGAGAGCAGATTCCATTGGAGAGTACATGCGGCAGCATCGGGATCACCCGGTCAACCAGGTAGACACTTGTTCCTCGCTCAAATGCCTCAACATCAAGGGCCGAATGCTCCTGCACATAATTCGATACATCTGCAATGTGTACACCGAGTCGATAGTTTTCTCCCTCCATCGATAATGATACCGCATCATCTAAATCCTTGGCATCTTCTCCATCAATAGTTACCATCATGACATCCCGCAAATCCAGTCTGCCGCTTTTGTCTGCTTCGCTGACAGGTTTTCCGACGCGAACCGCCTGATTCAAAACTTTTTCACCGAACTCTATCGGAAGTTCGAAGTCTTTGGCAATGGATAGAATATCCGTGCCCGGATCATTGATGTGTCCGATGATCTCAACAACTTTTCCTTCCGGTTTTTTTCCATTCTCACCATACTGTGTCAATTCAACAATGACCTTATGTCCGGACACGGCCCCCATCGAACACTCCAGCGGCACAAAAATATCCTGCGTAAATCTTCCATTATCAGGGACAACAAATCCAAAGGTCTTGCTCGCCTCATATGTCCCGACGATCTGGGCCTTCCCATGTTCAAGCACCTGGATTACCTTTCCTTCTCTTCGCTTTCCCTGCGGTGCTGCTGTTATTTTTACCTTTACCTTATCGTTGTGGATTGCTCCACCGCGATCGTCCCGGCCGATAAAGATATCTTCCTCTTCGCCCTCCACGCGGACAAATCCGAATCCTCTTGCATTACTGTCAAATACACCGACAGCAAACTTTGCCTGTGCTTTTGCGTATTTTCCTTTCTTGGAAACCTCAACTTTTCCCTCTTCCACAAGTGCATCCAGCACCTCCTGCAGAGCTTCGCGCTTGCTTTTCGGGATATCCAACAGCATTGCAATTTCCTTCACCTTCATTGGCACATATAGTTCATTGCAGATTAAATCATAAATTGTTTGTTTTCTCTCTTCAAATTTTCCCATAATACAAAGAAAAGCTGCCGCATCAGCGACAGCCTGTTTCCTCCTTAGCTTAAGCTTCCGATATTCAATACACAGGAAAGTACGATAAACAGAATAACCATTACGCGAGTAATCTTAACAAGCACACCCTCTAACGAACGGCCCTTGTTCTTACTCCAATAACTGTCAGATGTTCCTGCTAATGCTCCAAGTCCTGCTGACTTGCCCTCCTGCATAAGAATAATGACTGTCAATGCAATACATATAAGAACTAACACAATTGTTAATATTGTTTTCAAAACTGCCACGGTTTACACCTCCTATTTCAAAACTTCACAACTTCTAAGAGTATATCATACACAGATTTAGATTTCAACTGTTAGTTGCAAACAAAATGATTAATGAAAATGTTTATGCGTCAATTTTACTACCACCTTCTCCATCATTCGCGGTATAATGGTTCCATCAGATCTGACATGCTCCCAATACGGAAAGGAAAACCATTCATATGGCAACTACATCACATATCAAAAAGGCAAGAAAAATGAGGAGAATCCGCCACAGGATTTTCATTGCAATACTGATTCTGCTACCGATTATGATCGGTCTTTTCATTCTGCGTATGATTCTTAATAATAACGCGGCGCCCCCTTTGGATTCGACAGCTCCGGTATCAGTTACCAATGCTGTTACCCCCGATGAAACAATTTCATCGGAACCGCTTTCGGAATTGCCGGCCATTGAGGAGCTTGACCTCGCAGACAATGATAATTCAGACGATACAGTTTCATCCGACACAGTGACTGCGGAAGATAAATTTTCACCTGTGACGATGCTTTTTACCGGAGATGTCCTTCTCAGCAATTATGTATTAAGCAATTACGATGCAAGCGGAATTGACGGAGTTGTCTCCCCTGTATTACTTGATGAAATGCGTTCAGCAGACATAACCGTTATCAACAATGAATTCCCATTTAGTACACGAGGCACCCCTTCCCCGGACAAACAATTTACCTTCCGGGTAAATCCTGAATATGTAGCTGCCCTCACTGATATGGGGGTCGATATCGCCGGACTCGCCAACAACCATGTGCTGGATTACGGACCGGATGCACTGTTTGACACCTTTGACACGCTTGATTCGGCGGGTATTGATTATATGGGCTCGGGTGCCAATCTCGAACGCGCAAGTGCGCTTATCACTAAAGAAGCCGGTGGACGAACCTTTGGTTTTCTCGCCGCATCACGCGTCATTCCCTTCACTTCATGGGATGCCGTTAACAGTTCTCCCGGCGTGTTCACTACCTATGATTCTACACGGCTGGTTGCAGCGATAAAAGACGCCTCAAAATCCTGTGATTATCTCACAGTATTTGTTCACTGGGGAATTGAACGAGAGGCCATGCCAGAGAACTATCAGACAGTACTCGCCCAAGAGTACATCGATGCCGGCGCCAATCTGGTGATCGGTTCACACCCTCATGTGCTGCAAGGCATGTCTTTCTATAAAGAGAAACCGATTATATATAGTCTCGGCAACTATATTTTTAACCGGGAGATTGCGCGCACCGCAGCATTCAAGGTGACATTGGACGAGGAACTTACGCCCGTATATGAAATTATCCCCGCCTCAGCAAACAGTGCTTACACAAGTGCCTGCGACGGAGAAAAACGGCTCGAAATCCTACAGTATATCGAGAGTATCTCGGACGGAATCTCAATTTTGAAAGACGGAGAACTGCTTCCCGCCGAGTAAGCCTCATGGGAATCCACCAGAATTTCCTATGGAATGAATAAAAAGTCTCCCACTTGGAAACCATATCCAAAAAGGAGGCTTTTTGTATGAATCATAACAAACCAATTACACATATCTATGCAAGACAAATCCTTGACTCACGCGGCAATCCTACGCTCGAAACACGCATTACTGCTGAAAATGTCACTGCACGCGCCTCTGTTCCTTCCGGTGCAAGCACCGGCGAGCACGAAGCGGTTGAGCTTCGAGATCAGGAGCCTCAATACCTTGGAAACAGTGTCTTAACCGCAGCAACCCATGTCAATGATGCAATAAAAAAACTACTCGACGGAGATAATATCTTTGAGCAGCGCAAGCTGGATTATCGGATGATTGAGCTGGATGGCACAGTCAACAAATCAAAACTGGGCGCTAACAGTATCTTGAGCGTTTCCCTTGCCGCCGCAAGAACTGCCGCCTGCGCACTTAATCTTCCGCTCTATCGCTATCTTGGCGGTTGTAATGCCAGATGTCTCCCCGTTCCAATGATGAATATTCTGAACGGCGGTGTACACGCCAAAAACAGTCTGGACTTTCAGGAATTTATGATTATGCCTGTGAACGCGCCAAGCTTTCATGATGCACTGCGCATCGGAAGTGAAATCTATCACACATTAAAGAATCTTCTTTCCAAAAACGGACTTTCAACATCTGTAGGTGACGAAGGGGGTTTTGCACCTGATCTTTCCAACGCTTATGAGGTGTTTGATTATCTGACACAGGCAACAGAAGCTGCGGGATATAAAACCGGAGAAGATATTGTATTTGCAATGGATGCAGCAGCAAGCGAGCTATATCATGCTGACGGCGGCTGTTATCTGTTTCCGGGCGAGGGAAACATCAGTCGTTCTACCGATGAGATGATTGATTACTATGAAGACCTCTGCAATAAGTATCCGCTTGTATCAATCGAAGATGGTCTTGACGAAAATGACTGGGATGGCTGGGTTCGGCTCACCGAGCGAATTGGCAACCGCATCCAGCTTGTCGGCGATGATTTATTTGTAACAAATCCTGAGCGTATCCGCACCGGCATCAAAAAAAGGGCGGCAAACGCCGTCCTTATTAAGGTCAACCAAATCGGTTCGCTGACTGAAAGTCTGGATGCCATTGAGTTGGCTCATCGCAATGGATATCGAACCATCATCTCACATCGCAGTGGTGAAACAGCGGATTCATTTATCGCAGATCTTGCTGTGGGTGTCAACTCCGGACAAATTAAAACCGGTGCTCCATGCCGCAGTGAACGCGTGGCAAAGTACAATCGTCTCCTCGAAATTGAGGAGGAACTCTTCGATAGCTGTTATCGCAATCCGTTCCAAGACTAAACTAGAACTTCCGCAATGTTTCACTATCATCATCCGCTGTATTCTCAATACTGCGGATGACTACATAATAACTGTACTCGGCACTTACTTCAATCAATACGCGGTCTCCAACCTTATGACCCATCAAAGCCTTACCAAGAGGAGATTCAATACTAATCATTCCTTTCAGAGAATTACCTCTCGCAGTAGTAACAATACGATAGGTCTCCTCTGCATCGTCCTCCTCAATATACACGGTAACCGTATTGTGGATTCCAACTTCATCTTCTTTGGAAGAATCATCAATAATCTCTGCCGTTCGAATCATTTTTTCCAAATAGCGGATTCGACTTTCATTCTGGTTTTTATACTGCTTCGCAGCCTTATATTCGAAATTTTCACTGAGATCCCCATGTGCTCTGGCTGTTTTTACATCCTCTAATGCTTCTTTTCGAACAACCAGCTTTCTGTATTCAATCTCATCCTCCATCTTCTGAATGTCCTGTTTCGTCAACTGATTATGCATATTTACTCCTATAGCATTGTTCCAAGCCCAATATTTGCTACTACCTCATCAAACGGAATGGTCGATGAATATTTATTTCCCTGCAAATAATCCACATTGATTGACATTGCAATATCTTCCAAATCATCGGATTCAATTCCCTTAATGCCTACCTTTCGTCCATGATCCTTCATAAAGTCAATCAGCACACCGAGTATATCAAAATATGATGCGTCTTCCTGTGCACGGTACACACACTGAGGATCACACATAATAACATCAAACGGCAAACTCATTATGCTCGCGAAATCGACCAATTCAGGTTTTAACCCATCAAGAATAAATTTGATTCCCGCATCTGCAAGTGCGCCCATGGTATCCTTCATCAGATGATAATCATGTTCTATGTCATTCGCAAAGTCCACTTCCAAGGTAATCATTCCTGTCGGTACATCGAACCGCTCAAGTATTCCAAGTACCTCTTCCGCAAATTCAGGATTTTCCAGTTCTTCACTTGTAATATGAGCAGAAAAATGCATATCTTCACAGTCCATACCCTGCTCCAAAATCTGTTCGCACAATCTGCGCAAAACCGCAAGCGTAACCTCGTGAATATATCCGTACTGCTGTGCCAAATGAAGGAATTCATCCGGATGAATAATACCGCCTCCGGCAAGCTGCACGCGGGAGAGCACTTCGAAATATTCTACGCGCAATGACATTCCACCGACAACCGGCTTCGCAAAAAGCACGATATCTTGTTCCTGTAAAACAATATGATCAAGAACATCCAGAATTTCATCACGGCTATACAGTGCATCCACATCTTCCTGTTCACACAAATACCAGCCATCCGGCATACACTTCTCATGCAAATTGTAAAACAGGCGCTCTTCATCCTTAAGACTTCGCAGAACTACATCACTCGTTCTTCCGACAACGGTGCAGATCAATTTGCCATCTAAAAGTTCTCCCATCCAATCACATAACTGCTGTGCCATCTTCTCTGTCTGTTCGCGGTCGGAATCATGCACGGCAATCACTCCATATGTGGATGGAGAGGTTCGATATAACATCGCACAACGATCGTATGCAATCAGGCGTCCCTTCAGTTCCTTATGAATATCATAAATCTGGTCCATCGAGTATTCATTGCGTTCGAGCAGATTATCATAATTGGAAATTTTAATTTCACAAACACTGCATGGCTGCTTCTTTGCATCACGGAAAATCAATTCATTCTGATACATATCTTTATTCATGTAGGTATGGTCCGTCTCATAGCGATTGCAGTGGAACATACAGTACACTCCGCCAAAGAACACGGTACAAGCCAATCCAAAGACATTCAAATCCCGGATAAAGATTTGGAAAACAGTAATCACTGTCAACACACCCAGCATAACCATCCAGTTTTCATACACGCGAAGCGACAGCATTCCTCTGCGCTTATATGTAAGCATCATCATCCAGATAAGCATAAACAGGCGTCCAAAAAAGATCAGCGTATACGCACTTCCGGGCATTATCGTTCCATTGCTATCTATCTCGTAGATCAGCCCGGTATAAGGTGTACTCAGCACCATGATTGCCACTGCGATACTCACAACAAAATAAACCGTCTGACGCAGATGAACTCGCTCCTCAGAATGCGGGAAATAGTCAAGTACATACTCTGCAATAATAAGTACGACAATTATCTCGCTCATATAATACAGTGCGTAAATAACGAAGACAACCGGTGAAGGCACACGCATTGTACCTGCAACAATTCCAATTCTTATCAACTCCATCACCTGATTGACCGTCATAAGAATCAGCCCGTCTTTCAGCAGACGATATCGATGCGTATTCCTGCTATGATTGTTGTATACCATAAACAGCAATAACACACAAATCGTCATCATATAGATTGTCTGTCTATAATTTACGCCTATCTGCATATTATTTCCTCCGTGTCACATTCATCTTACCGTATTATGTGTAACCACTCTCTGCCGGCTTATTGTGCGCTTGGCATATATAATAATTATACAAGAAATACCATAAAAGTCAAAAAAGATTTCATATCGCAATTGCGAAAAAAAGCCAATCTATGTATAATACTTCTAAATCAATTATTTTTGCCCAAAACCTGCGAAAGGATTATGAAATAATAATGAGTATTTTTTTTTGGTTCTTAATCATTTCAGTCATTACCCTGCTTGTCAATCTTGCTTTCATCGGGATTATGAATAAAAAAGAGTCTTATCATCCATTGACTATCATTATCACATTTGTTCTCGGCGTTCTTGTATGCTCTGTTCTTTATCTTCAGACCACCATTCAGGGAACCTGGGTTTCTGATTACAAGCTTGCAGATACACTGGAGATCGAGACCGATTCTTACCAGAGTGTCGGATCCGGTTTCTCATCCGCCTATGCATTCTACAGCAAGGACGGCATAAAATTCCAGATTGACGGAAGCATGCTGCTCGACTACAATGTGCCGGAGAACCCCCAAACGGTAGAAATCTATGTATGTGATACTGTTACCGGATTTTCCGGATGTTATCTGGCAACCGGAACCGATGTCTTCTATATTCTCAGATAATTCTCAAATAATAATACATGCAGAAAAAGCCCACCAAACGGTGGGCTTTTTCGCGTAAGAAGGAAGTTTTATGAAAAATAAGAGCGAATTTTTCATCAAACATTATATGTATCCATCATTATATCCCACAAATCCCGTGGTGTCAAGTTACAGATGTAATACACGCTCTTTTATTTCCTGCGTCCTTCCCTGATTCCAAAACTGCGTTCCGATATATCCGCATGTGCGTCTTGCAACATTCATTTTATCCTGGTCTTTATTTCCGCAATTCGGGCATTCCCAAACCAGCTTTCCATGACCATCATCGACAACCTTAATTTCTCCGCCAAATCCGCACACCTGACAATAATCACTCTTGGTATTCAACTCTGCATACATAATATTGTCGTATATATACTTCATGACAGTAAGAACGGCATCCAAATTATTCTGCATATCAGGAACCTCAACATAGCTAATTGCTCCTCCGGGTGACAGCTGCTGGAACTGTGCCTCGAACTTAAGTTTTGAAAATGCATCAATCGGCTCTGTCACATGAACATGATAACTATTTGTTATATATGCTTTGTCCGTTACACCGGGAATCATACCAAAGCGTTTCTGAAGACATTTTGCAAATTTATAGGTTGTGGACTCAAGCGGCGTTCCATATACACTAAACGCAATATTCGTCTCATTTTTCCAACGCTCACATGCATCATTTAAATGCTGCATCACCTGCAATGCAAAAGGTGTTGCATCGGGATCTGTATGTGATTTACCGGTCATATATCTTGTACATTCGCACAGACCGGCATAACCCAATGAAATTGTTGAATAACCGCCATACAATAACGAATCTATCTTCTCACCGGGCTTTAATCTTGCAAGCGCTCCATGCTGCCACAAAATAGGTGCAACATCAGAAGGTGTTCCTTTCAAGCGATTATGACGGCACATTAATGCCTGCTTGCAAAGTGCAAGCCGTTCATCAAAAATCTTCCAGAACTGATCCATATCCCCACCTGAAGAGCAGGCAATATCTACCAGATTAATCGTCACAACCCCCTGGTTAAAACGACCATAAAACTTGAAGTTCTCTTTTTCGTCTTTATATACTGTCAGGAAAGAACGACATCCCATACAGGTATAGCAGTTACCCTGTTTGAGCTGCTTCATAATTTTCTCTGAAATATAATCCGGAACCATTCGCTTGGCAGTACACTCAGCCGCAATGCGGGTCAGATAGTAATACTTACTATCCTCATGAATATTATCTTCCTCAAGTGTATAGATCAATTTCGGGAAAGCAGGGGTAATGTATACACCGCGCTCATTTTTCACACCTCGAATACGCTGATAAAGCATTTCCTCAATGATCAGCGCCAAGTCGTCCCTTGTCTGTCCCTCCGGAACCTCATTCAGATACATAAACACGGTGACAAAAGGCGCCTGACCATTCGTTGTCATAAGCGAAATAACCTGATATTGAATCATCTGCACGCCCTGCTTAATCTCTTCTTTCACGCGCATTTCTGCAATATGATTAATTTTTGCTTCATCAAGTTCAAGGCCCTGAGTCTCAAATTCCTCGCGAACCTTCACACGGTATTTTTCTCTGCTGACCTGTACAAAAGGTGCCAGATGTGCAAGAGAAATGCTCTGTCCGCCATACTGTGCACTTGCAATCTGCGCAATTGATTGTGTCGCGATATTGCATGCGGTTGCAAAACTCTTCGGACGATCAATCATTGTCTCACTGATAACCGTTCCGTTCTGAAGCATATCCTCGAGATTTACCAGACAACAGTTATGCATATGCTGGGCAAAGTAATCGGCATCGTGAAAATGAATGATGCCCTTCTCGTGTGCCTCAACAATCTCCGGCGGAAGCAGAAATCGTCTCGTAATATCCTTACTGACCTCACCGGCCATATAGTCACGCTGCACGCTGTTAACGGTAGGATTCTTGTTAGAATTTTCCTGCTTAACCTCTTCATTGTTGCACTCAATCAGACTTAAAATCTGCTCATCTGTTGAGTTCGACTTACGAACAAGGGCTCTCTTATAACGGTATGTAATATAATTTCTTGCCACACCAAATGCACGCAAATCCATAATCTGATTTTCAACCAGATCCTGTATTTCCTCCACATTTAATGCACGACGCATCTCTTCACATGTATCTCTGACACTGTCAGAAATACGCAAAATCTGTTCCTGTGTCATACGCTCACTGACAGGAACGCTCTCATTTGCTTTCTGTACGGCTGCTATGATTTTAGATATATCAAAATCTACTTCCGCACCACTACGCTTAATAATCTTCATACCGTCTGCCCCTCCTAGTAGCACACTCTCCGTGCGCCTTTATGTGAAAGTATACTAGATATAGTGTATGGTGTCAACAAGCGGTACTATATATTTTATTTTTCGGCAGTTTTACTAAACCTCACTCACAAGCTTCCTTTTGTCGATAAAACCTGGGTGATGCGCGCATCTACGCGCGTGGCAGCATCTAAGGCTTTCGCAAACGCCTTGAACATTGCCTCCATCATATGGTGATCATTCTCCCCATACATCACACGAATATGCAAATTCATTCCTGCCGCATAACTGACAGCATAAAAAAACTCTTTTGCCATCTGTGTGTCCATTGCACCAACCATCTCTCCTTTAAAAGGTGCCTCATATACAAGATACGGCCGTCCGGACAAGTCAATTGCACACATGGCAAGTGTCTCATCCATCGGAAGCATACAGCTTCCATAGCGCACAATTCCTTTTTTGTCTCCGAGTGCTTCCTTGATTGCAGTTCCAAGTACAATACCCATATCCTCAATGGAATGGTGGGCATCAACTTCCAAATCTCCCGTACAAGCAGCCTTCAAATCAAAAAAACCATGTTTTGCAAAGCCTTCCAGCATATGGTCAAAAAAACCTATCCCGGTTGCAATTTCGCTTTTTCCGGTTCCATCCAAATCGATTGAAATCTTGATATTTGTCTCTTTTGTCGCTCTTTCAACTGTAGCTGTTCTGTTCATTGATATAAATCCACCTTATATTATTGTTGAATGATATCCCGCAGACGAAATTCCTTTTGCGGCATTCGCCTCACTTTCCTTTGAGAGCTCGCTTGAGCCTTTGAGTTTCAGTTCGTCAAGAAGAACTCGAAGGCGTTTTTCAGCGCGAACCTCATCAAAGCTGCCGAGCATCTCAATCACTTCATTAAGCACCTTATATACATATGCACCAACATCATATTTCTGCAGGTCACGAAGCTTTGTCAGTGCCTCTTTGCGCTTGAAATTCTCAAGGTCATCTACTGCATACAAAATACGAACGGAAATATCTGATTCAGCAATCGGAAGTGCAGACCCTCTTGTTCCGCTCACTTTCTTCTCCAGAAATTCCACCACGCGCTGCACCATGAGCAACGCATCATCCAATTCATTGTGTTTTAACATATTAAGTGCGCTGCGGATACGGCCTGACATCTCTTCATCAATCTGATAATTCAATACTTCCTCAACCTTCATAACAGCCTGTTTGACCTTGCCGGTCTTAAGGTCGTCATAAATCGCTTTGACTCTTGTATATAATTCTTCTTCTTCCATCGGCAGCACACCAAGACGCTTAAATACGCGCTCGATACGCTCATGTAAATCCTGCGGATCAAATGGCTTGGTTATATAATCCATAATTCCAAGCTTCGCACCTTCCAATACCGTTGTTTTATCCTTTTTCGCCGTCAGAAAAATAACCGGAACCGTAACACCGTTCTCCTGTGTACGAATTTCCTTCAATGTTTCAATTCCATCCATAATCGGCATCTGAACATCCAGAAGGATCAAATCAACCGTTTCTCTGTAAAGATATTTAATGGCACGCCTACCGGAAATCATCGGGATCACTTCATATTTTGTCTTCAGCTCCTGCTCGAGCGTTGCCAGATTTACAGTATTGTCATCAATCGCCAAAATCTTCATTTTATCCATCATTCGTATCTCCTATATCAATGATATCAGGCTAATGCTCTGATTAAATATTTAAAAAAGCATGTAGGATGTCTTCTACTGCATCATCATCATACATTTTAAGCTTATTTTTCACATCTTTCAAGCAGTCTGCGGCATTCTTTCCAATCTGCTCAGCCAAAAGTGCTTCCGTCTTCTCCGCAGCTGATTTTGATCGGAAATTCTCAACATCGTCAAGAATCTCTGCCATGCGATTTCGAACCTCTTCCTCCGAAAGAACCTCTCCACCGGAAGGCCCGTTTGTCTTGGGCTTCAGGTATCCCTGTTCGGTGAGCACTCTTTGAATCTCCCGGAGCAGGAAGCTGTATTCGTTCAAAAGCTTGTTCAAATTATCGTTAATAAACGAGATATCTCCCTCTTTGGCGGCAAATTCATGCTTCTTTGCAAAATCAGATAACTCATTCGCTCCGATATTTGCAGATGCACTTTTCAGACCATGAACCTCAATCTCATAGTTTTTATAGTCACCTTCCGTTGCAAGGCGCTCAATGAGTGTCCGTTTTTCTTCACCATCCATATAGTAAAGCTCTAAAAGATCCAGATAGTTTTTCACATTTCCGGAATGAAGCTTCAGGCATCCGCCCACATCGACTCCGACCATGTACAATTCTGCGGTCTGTGCTCTGGAAGCCATCTGCTGTGCCTCCTGTGTATCCTTGATCGGCTGCCGCCGTTCCTCAGGAATCCAATGGAGCAGCATCTTGTGCAGCTCATTTTTGTCGATTGGCTTGGCAATGAAATCCTGGAAACCATTATCAATAAACATCTGTCGCGCATTGTTGTATGCGTTGGCGGACAATGCAATGATCAACGGGCTTGTTCCATTCTCACCACAATCGTGACGAATATGATCGGTCGCCTCAATACCATCCATCTCAGGCATCATATGATCCATGAGAATCAGATCATATTTTGTCTGCAGAACCATATCGATTGCCTGCTGACCACTCTTTGCCTCGTCAACAATAAACCGATACGGTGCAAGTGTACCGGTTGCAACCTTCAGGTTAATCTTATTGTCATCCACAATCAGAACACGATAATCAGGAACCATAAAGCCTTCTTCTAATGTTTCCTTCACATCGAGCTTCTTCCACGGCTCCTGCTCAATGCTTCTCATATCCGCAACCTTTTGTGGTATGCAGACCGTAAAGCTTGTACCTTTTCCGACCTCACTGGAAACCTCAATGGTACCTTCCATCAATTCAACAAAGCGTTTGGTAATGGCAATTCCAAGACCGACGCCGTTCATATTGCGGTCATTCTTCTCGTCCATTCTTCGGAACTGCTCAAATAAGCGTTCCACTTCCTCCGGTGTAAAGCCCTCACCGGTGTCCTCAAACTGAAAAACAAGAAGAATGTTCTCTTCATTCATCCACTTATGAGTAACAGTAACCTTTACAAAGCCTTTTTCCGTGTACTTAATTCCAAAATTCACGAAATTGCTGATCATCTGACGAATACGCAGCTCATCACCAATCAGCTTGCAGGGAAGCTTTGAAGAGATATTTCGCTTTAATTGCAGTCCGGATGAGGATGCGGTAAGCTTTGCCAGATGAAGCGTCTCTTCCAGAAGCTGCTCGGTCGAATACGCCTCCTGATTTAACATCATCTCGCCTGCTTCCATCTTGGACAGATTTAGTATATCGCTGATTATTGCCAACAGGTTTGTCGATGCATTCTTAATATCACATGCAAAGTCATATACTTTACGGCCACGGCTCTCCTCGATGATCAATTCGCTCAATCCGACAATCGCATTCATCGGCGTGCGAATCTCATGCGAAATATTGGCAAGGAAGTCACTTTTTGCCCGGTTCGCCTGCTCTGCGACCTCAAGCGCACGCTGCGTCTCTGCCTGAGCTGCCTCCGCTTTCTTTCGTCCGGCAATCACCTCTCCGATATAGTTATGTACCATTGTCTTATCGGTAAAGATCAGGGTATATCCCCTCAGGTCATTCCACGGATCCTCAATCGCATTCTTACACACCTCATAGTGCATATCTCCGATATCAAAATCCTTTTCCTCATAGTCTTCAAACAGTTCCATCGGAATGCTTCTCAGCCTGAAAATACTCCGCCGGATTAAGGATGGCTCAAGCTCCGGGAAAATACGCTTTGCGGCTTCATTGTAGCCTATCAGCTCATTATTGAGATCAATCATGATCACGCCTTCCCGCATCGTATCAAATACCATCTCAGTCGCTGCAATCCGAAGATTAAAACCACCTTTACTCCAGAACCGAACCATAAAGCCGTCAATCAGCAATAGTGAGACAATCGGCAAAAACTGGTGGTAATATGAGGACCGGTGCATGGCAAGTATCTGTGCACATGAGTATGCCGAAAGTAACACAATACCGGAAATCAGCACCTGTCTGCGCAAAACAATACTTATTTCTCTGCCCAGATATGAGACAATCATTGTAAGTATCACAACAACCGGGAA
Organism: bacterium; assembly: GCA_029012425.1. Classification (GTDB taxonomy): domain Bacteria; phylum Bacillota; class Clostridia; order Lachnospirales; family Lachnospiraceae; genus W0P33-017. Next base: position 38,757 of record JAQXMB010000069.1, read on the forward strand.
TACCTGGCAGCCAAATACAAAGAAGTTATAAATTGGTCCGCTGCTATATACCAGATGCATCACGCCGTTTATTGTTTCAAAATGTACATCCGTGAGCATGAGTTCATGATAACTACTCGTCCACAGTAAAAAAAGCATGAACAAATCATACAAAAATACATATATGGAAATCCACTGGGGAACAAAATTCTTCACTCGATAACAGAAAAATACGCACAGAAAATACCCCATAAAGATCAATCCGCAATACTCGATTTCTATGCCAAGCAATGCAGCCTCATCAGTTTTCGCCATACATTCAAAAAGATGACCCACATTCAAAACCAGTGCCATTATCAAATAGATAACGAGCGACTTCTTCTCCTGATTTGTCTGCTTATGGCTCACCCAAAACAGTATGAATATGCTAATAAATATGACTGCCCACTGCAATCCTATATCATATCTCACTGCAATTTCCTCCAACATAAGCATTCTTTTACAACAGAACACAGACAAAAGCAAAACCATCGCGACAGGCATAACTGCCACTAATTAGCATTCATTATAACATACTATTTCTATGTACGCTATGATTTTCAGTATTTTTCGCCAACTGTCATGGTTATTTTGTCGAAAACTGGACATTTTAATTATGCCAGTTTCGCTATATGATCTAACCAATCAAAATCGCTGAACCAAAAAGCGCGCCGGACAGCAAAAATAAGATTTTAAAGGAGTTAAAACTATGAAACAAAATACAAAAAAATGGATACTTGCTGCTTTGCTTGCCGCATTGACCTGTCTATGCACAATGGTTGTAAAAATACCTACTCCGACCGGTGGTTACATTCATCCCGGTGACGGTATGGTTCTGCTATGCGGAATTCTCCTCGGACCCGGAATGGGAGCACTTGCTGCCGGTATCGGTTCCATGTTTTCCGACATCATCAGCGGTTATCTTGTATGGGCACCTGCCACATTCATCATCAAGGCGCTTGCTGCCGGAGTTTCCGCTCTGCTGTTTCAAAAGGCCGTCGCACACATGTCCGGTGAAAAAAAACACACCATCGCACTTGCTGCATGTGGTGTTGTCGGCGAAGCACTGATGGTGTTTGGTTATTTTGTGTTTGAAATCGGATTAAATGCCGCATCAAATGGCGGTTTTACAGCTGCTGCAATTGCCGGAGGCATCGCTTATTCTGCTGCCGGAATTCCCGCAAACTGTCTTCAGGGTATCACGGGTGTTGTAATTGCATGTGTACTGCTCCCTATTTTGAACAAGGTTCCTGATGTCCGTGCGATTCGTCAGGGTAATTAATCTGACTGCAATAGCTCATCTAATACTGCCGGTAATTCACAAAACGCGTGAATTGCCGGCACTTTTTTTCTGATGTCATCACTGAGCGTTCCAAATCCGTACGCGGCATGTACAAATATCCCGCCCGCCTGCATGGTTGCCTCATAGTCTCCCTGTATATCTCCTACATACACGGTCCGATCCAGACCGTTTCTTTGTGCAAGGATTCTTATGTTGTCTCCTTTGGGTTTTTGATTATACCCATAGCACTGGATATCCTCAAAGACATCCTCCAGTCCGTAATGCTCCAAAAAGGCCTCGATATAGCCACTCTGACAGTTACTTACGATATAAAGCGGATACACTTCCTTCAGCTGCTTTAATGTAATAAGAAGTCCGGGATAAAGGGTTGCCCCGTGTTGTCTTAGATATTCATTTTCTTCCACCACACATTCTTCCATCAAATCAAAAGATTCCTGTGCCAAAAGCTGCGGAAACAGTTTTCTGGCAAGCAGATTCATCGGAAGACCCATCACCCGTTCCAAATCCTCCGCAGTAAGCGCCGGCAGTCCTTTTGAAACAACAACTTTATTCCAGGAAGCTGCAACCTCCTTTGCCGAATCCCAAAGAGTTCCGTCCATGTCAAAAACAATACCTGTTTTCATATTTCCCTCCATCCGTTATCTGGTCGTTTTGTGGCAAAAAAAATACCGCCAACCCGCTCTCATTAGCGGATCAACGATACTTTCGAAGAGCGATAGACGGGGCTCGAACCCGCGGTCTCGACCTTGGCAAGGTCGCGCGTTACCAACTACGCCACTATCGCATATCCAATTTGTTTTGTGCGGTTGTCCTTAGCACGAGTAATAATATACCGTATTAATTTCATAAAGTCAACCCATATTTTTATTTTTTTTAATATTTTTTTATTTTTCTCATACAATATACAAAACAAGAAGGGGAACAGCCATGAGCCGTCAAACAAAAATACTCGTTTTACATATGAAAGAGCTGGTATACACTGCTATTTTTCTTGTACTTGCAGCAATACTTATCATTCTGCTTGTCACAATGTTCAGTGGCAAGGATAAAGCTACGCCTGCCTCCGCCTCCGGAAAATACATTGCCGGTGTCTACACATCATCGATTACTTTCGGAAATCGAACCGTAGATGTAAGTGTTGCAGTAGATGAGAACTGTATCAAGGATATCTCTCTTGTAGACCTTGATGAATCTGTATCTGTCATGTATCCCTTGATGCAGCCAACGGTTGAAAATATCAAGTCGCAAATTGTTGAAAAACAGTCCCTTGATGATATCACCTGTGAAACTGCAAATCAATACACCTCTGCGGTCATTCTGCATGCAATTTCCGATGCGCTCGAAAAAGCAGCCCCCTCAAATTCATGATGGGGCTGCTTTACTGCTTTCATCTAAGCTATTTCCCGCTGCCGACTGTCGCAAGAGATTTCTGCATCATCTTTACAAACCACTTTCCCGAATCAGACAAATCACTCTTCTTCCAATTCGATGTCCGCTTACATCCGGAAACCAGCATCGCAGATGTCTCCGACTTATTCGACAGATTCCAGATACAGCTGCTGATACCGTACTTATCAAGCAGCTTCACCCACGCATCCGCCTGTTTCTTATCAATTGCTCCGTTTCCCGATGCATCACAAATACCATATTCCGTCACAAAAATCGGAAGTCCTGCCTTGGCAGCTGTTTCAACCTTCTGCCGAAACCAGTCTGTATGTGTTGCAGCATAGTAATGGAAGGCGTACATCAGATTGTCATAGCCTTTGATCGGGTCTTTTGCCACAAGATCCACATCCTGACTCCAGGTAGGTGTTCCCACAATAATGACCGCGTCTGTATCATAGGTTCGGATTGTTTTGATGATAACTTTTGCATAGCTCTTTATCTGTGCCCAGGTCGTTCCTCCATTCGGCTCATTGCAGATTTCATAAATTACATGCTTCTCATCTTTATAGCGCTGTGACAGCTTCTTGAAAAAGGCCTTCGCCTGTGCCTGATTCTTCTGCGGATTTCCGTCACTTAATATATGCCAGTCAATAATGACATACATACCAAGCTTCTTCGCATCTTCTACTGTATCAGCAATCTTCTTTTCCAACTGTTTCTTATTGTCAGATGAGCCGACACAGTATCCATTATATTCTTCCGTATACATGGCAAGACGAATTACCTCTACGCCCCACTCATCGCGCATCGTCTTTAACGCATCATAATTGATAAACTCAGGAAACCAGGAAAGTCCATGGGAGCTTACACCTTTCAACTGAACTTCCTTCTGATTCTTATCGACCAGCTTTCCATTCTTCACAGACAATGTTCCATACTGTTCTACCGCGGACAGAATCTTTGCCTTCACCGGTGTACTCTTCGCACCGGATATCATGCCCCCAACCTGGTTACCGTATGCAGCCACACGATAATAGTAAGTCTGCCCCGGAACGCTTCCATAATCGCGCCAGGTGTGTGTTGTTGCCGATGAGATTGTCTTTATCTTTTTATACCCGCTGTCTTTCCGGGTTGAACGATAAATCTCATAACCGTCTGCCGCTTTTACACCTTTCCATACCAGTTTCACGGTATTCGGTGTCTTTTGTGCAACCCGAACTCCCGTTACAGCTTCAAGGCGTCCTGCTGCCTGTACTTTTTTCGGAATAACCCCCACAATACAAAGGCAGAACAGAAAAATACCGAAAAAGGATGCCATTGCATATACCTTTCGCTTTCTCACACGATCCCCTCCTGTTTTGAACCGTTTTCGCTCATTTCCTAACGAATCTGTCCCTCACCGTGGATTACATATTTGTAACTGCACAGTTCCTCCAGTCCCATCGGTCCTCTCGCATGAAGCTTTTGTGTAGAAATACCCATCTCGCAGCCAAGGCCAAATTCTCCGCCATCGGTAAAACGCGTAGACGCATTGACATATACCGCTGCTGAATCCACTTGGGAGGCAAATCGATTCGCGTTTACCTCATCCTCTGTAAGAATTGACTCACTGTGCCCGGTTGAGTGTGCACGAATATGTGCAATCGCCTCGTCCACATCATCAACAATACGAACTGCCATAATATAATCCAAAAATTCGGTATCAAAATCTTTTTCACCTGCCGGCACGCCATCAATGATAGCCGCTGCGCGCGCGTCAAGACGAAGCTCTACCGGCTGCTTTCCCGCTGCAATGCGCTCCTCTACCAGGCATTTTTTGATTGCAGGCAGAAATGCCTCCGCAACATCCTTGTGTACCAGACATACTTCCATCGCATTGCATACACTCGGACGGCTCGTCTTCGCATTCTCGACAATTGCAACTGCCTGCTTTAAATCGGCTGTTGCATCTACAAAAATATGACAAATTCCGGTACCGGTCTGAATACAGGGAACCTTTGCCTGTTCCACGCACGCACGAATTAATCCTGCACCACCGCGGGGAATCAGAAGATCCACCTGCCCGACTGCCGTCATAAGTTCATTGGCGCTATCATGTGAAATGTCTTCAATCAGACTTACCGCCTCTTTCGGAAGTCCCGCTTCCATAAGACCCTTTCGAAGCGCACGAACAATTGCATTACAACTTCTCCAGGCATCCTTTCCGCATCGCAAAATACATGCATTGCCACTCTTAAGAGCAAGGGCTGCCGCATCGCTCGTCACATTCGGGCGGCTCTCATAAATGATTGCCACAACTCCGAGCGGGCATCCCACACGCTCAATAAACAATCCATTCGGGCAGGTATGGGTATAACGAACCTTTCCAACCGGATCCGGAAGGTCTGCAACCTGACGGATTCCTTCTGCCATTCCTTCAATGCGCTCTTTTGTAAGCTGAAGGCGGTCAATCATCACATCTGAGATGCGTCTTTTTGCATTCTCCACATCTATCATATTTTCTGCAAGAATTGCATCTGTCTCTTCAATTAATGCCTGTGCCATGGCACAGAGCGCCGCATTCTTCTTTTCGGTATCTGCAATCGCCATTGTATCCTTTGCGGTCACAGCGGTCGCAATGATTTCTGCTGTTGTGCTCATCGTTTTCCCTCCCCTAAAAATCTCGTTCCGACTTTTTTTCCTTCTACAATATCATATAAAATGGAAGGTCTTGCTCCATTGGCTATCACCATGTCAAAGCCCGCCTCCATCGCAATTTGGGCTGCATGCAGTTTTGTCGACATTCCACCGGTTCCAAGAGTGGTTCCGCTTCCTCCGGCAAGCGACATAATCTCCGGTGTAATCTGATCCACAATTGAGATGAATCGTGCGTTTTTATCCTTTCTCGGATCAGCCGTATATAAGCCGTCAATATCAGATAACAGAACCAGCAAATCTGATTTTACGCATTTTGCAACAATTGCTCCAAGCGTGTCATTATCACCGACCGCAATCTCCTCTGTTGCAATCGTATCATTCTCATTGATAATCGGAATCGCCTCTAACTCCAACAGGCGAAACAGGGTATTCTCCAGATTGAGCCTACGCTCCTCATGTTCAAAGTCTGCACCTGTAAGCAAAATCTGTGCCACCACATGATTATACTCTGTAAAGAGTTTATCATAGGTATACATCAACTCACACTGTCCGACTGCCGCAGCCGCCTGCTTTGTTGGCATATCCTCCGGCCGTTCCTTGAGCGGAAGCTTTCCGATACCCATTCCAATCGCTCCGGAAGATACCAGAACAACCTCATGTCCTGCATTCTTCAAATCACTGAGCACCCGCACAAGCTCTTCCACATGACGGATATTAAGCCTCCCTGTCGGATATGCAAGTGTCGATGTGCCCACTTTAACTGTAACTCTCATTTCATACTCCTCCCATATATCTGTAGCAATCTCTGTCGGATTTCTCCTATCAGAGAAAGAGATCCAAAAATAACTGTTTTTTCCTGCGCATTCAAAATATCACTTATCCGGTCTGTTGATGCAAGCATCTCGCATTCACCACCCAATGCACGAATTGCGGTTGTCAGCTCTTCTGCCGCCAGCGCGCGTGTTGAAGCCGGCTGTACGGTATAAACGCGCTTTGCAATCGGAAGGATCTCGCTCGCCATCTGTCGATAATCTTTATCCGCAAGCACACCCATGACAAAAATAAACTGTTCGTCCTTAAAGCTCTCCTTCAAAGATTTACAAAGTGCCTGCACTCCACTTACATTATGCGCTCCGTCAATCATACACCATGGCGCCTCACCGAGCAGTTCCATTCGTCCGGGCCATCTGCATTTTTGCAACCCTCGCACAATCACATCCGGGGTAATTTCATCGAACCCCATCTCGCAAAGTATTTGTGCCGTTTCTGCTGCCACCGCGGCGTTTTTTCTCTGATGTGCGCCAAACAATCCCAATTTCACTTCGGTTGCCACTTCATCACCGACAACCCATGGAATATTCCGCTGCTTGCAGACTCCTTCAAGAACCGCCATTACTTCCGGTTCCTGCCTCATAAGAACCGCTCTTGAACCATTCTTTATAATGCCTGCCTTTTCATTGGCAATCGCTGTCAGCGTATCTCCAAGATACCGGGTGTGTTCGAGTCCGATCTGTGTAATCACAGAGACAAGTGCCGGCGGAATCACATTCGTCGAATCCAGTCGCCCGCCCATTCCGGTTTCCAATATAACAAATTTTACAGACTTCTTCCTATAATATAATAGCGCTATTGCCAGTGCATCATCTGACATCGTAGGAAATAACCCGGTTTCCAACCACATAGATTTTGCCGCTGAAAGTACTCTTGCACCCAATGCCAGCAATTCTTCATCCGGAATCACTTCATGCCCCAATCGAATTCGCTCTGCAAAATCCGTCAAGTGCGGTGAAGTGTACATACCGGCAGAAATTCCCGCTTCTATGCAAATCTGATTCAAAAATGCCGCAACAGATCCTTTTCCATTCGTTCCTGCAATATGAACGAATTGTAATTGTTCCTGTGGTCGGCCCAGATACGAAAGCAGCTGCCTGCTAAGCACAATCCCGGGCTTACCGGCAAAATAGCCACCTTCACAGATTTTGTGAAGCATCTGTTCTCGTGTATAATATTGTGAGCAGTCGTAAAAAGCAGCTTCCGTTACAATCCCATCCATCCATTGATCCGTCGGTTCCGCCAGCTGCTCCAACGCATCGGAAAGCTGTGATTCATAGGCAATTCCAACACGAACTGCCTGTGAATGCTTTTCAAAAAAGCGATCGTAAAATCCTCCGCCATATCCCATTCTCGCTCCGCGACGAGAAAAAGCACAGCCCGGAACAAGTACCAGCACATTTTCTACGCGAATCAGATTTCCCGGATGTTTCTCCGGCTCCGGCACATGGAAGGAGCCCTCGTTCAGCTCATTGAAATTGTTCACCTCATAGAATAGAATTTCATCCTTCTCTACCCGCGGAAACGCAACGCGTTTTCCGTCAGAGAATGCCGTCTCAATAAGCGGTTTCATATCAACTTCACTTCTTATCGGCGCATAGGCAAATATGTAATCCGCTTTCCGATACCATTCCATCAACTGAATTCGGCTACAGATTTCTTTCGACAGCAGGCTGCGCGTTTGTGGTTCAATTGATTCCCGCGCTGCAAGCATCTGTTTTCTGAACGCTTTTTTTTCTTTAATATAATAAGACATTTGATCATTCCCGGTGACTCTATTCGAGCCACCTTGAAATCTAAAAATAGCTTCTGATATGCAAGCATAACGAATCTATTTTATAGAATTTCCCAAGGTTCTGAATAGTTTCCAATAATCTAATATTATAGAATTTGCCGATAAAAAAAGCAAGACGCTTTACGCCCTGCTTTTCCTCGATCGATACATTATACTGCAACAATCACACCGCCATCATTCGCATACATAGTACTTACCCCCGCAGTGTCAACAATGAAAATATTTTTGAAATTTGCCATCTTTTCGATGCGTTCTTTCACTTTCTTTGCCCGCTCCGGACAATTACAGTGAGCAATTGCAAGCACTTTTTCCTCACAGTTCTTTGTCGTCTCAATAATACGATCTACCATTCCATCAAGTGCTTTATTCATCCCTCTCGCCTGACCAAGCTTCTGAATGGCGCCCTCATCGGTAGACCCCATAACCGGTTTGATGTTCAGCGCTGTTGCAATTGTAGCCTTTAAACTGCTAAGTCTGCCATTCTTGCGCAGTGTATCAAGTGTTTCCAATACAAAATAGGTATTCATTTCAGCAATATACGCTTCCACCAATTCAACAATATGCTCAAAGCTCTCTCCGGCTTCCTCATATTCCTGAATCTTCATTCCGATCAATGTCTCGCCGATAGAAGCTGATTTCGAGTCAAACACATGCACCTTTGCCCGTTTTTCCGGCGGAATATTCTCACTCTGCTCCTCGTAGAGCCTCTCAGCAAGCTTGGCACTGTTATAGGAGCCTGATAATTGTCCCGACAATGTAATCAGATAAATATGATCAAGCCCACTCTCAAAGTGCTCTAAATAACGAGTCGGCGGCGGGCAGGCAGATTTCGGACAGTTCTTACTCTCTCTCACCTTCTGCAGAAATTCCGACTGATTAAACGAGGCGTCATCGATAACATGATAGTCATCCACATCCAGCTCCAATGCAACATTCTCATAGTGGCCGTCTGCTTTCAACACATCTGTGAGTTCTCCGCAACTGTCAATCAAAATTTTATAGCTCATAGCCATGCCTCCAAATCATCCTCTATATCAGTATACGATTTTTTCAAAAACATTAAACATTTTTTCAAAACCGTTATCATGTAGTTTTCATTACTACATGATAGTAGCACAAATATTATGATTTGAAAAGAGGTTTTTGAGAAATATCGCGTTTTTTCATCAAATATGTTATACTGTCAAAAAACTGTATGGAGTAAGATATGAAGGCATTTTTACTTACCGAACAAAAACAATTTATGAATCAGCTTTTAAGAAGCGAACTGTTCGATCATTTTCTCATCTCGGAAGCGACGATTCAAGGAGCAATTTCTTATACGATTGACGGACATATCAACCGTGCATTTTATGATTCCGATGAATTAGAGACGATTGCCGGCTTTGAATATCTGCCATTTGCACAGTTTCGTCCTGTCTGTTTTGAATTGATCAAGGGGAAGCACACCCCTTTATATATGAAGTTTATCTTTTTGCTCTCGCCGGAAAATGCCAAAAATGTGATTACAAGCAGCCAGACCGGTTTTACCTGCGAAGATATCAGTGCCATTTTTATGAATGTAACCTTCAAGGATGAGCGGTTAATTCTTACAACCGGAGTATCCTATCGCACCTTCACTCCGGATCACTCCTTTGATGAGGCATGGGATAAGCTTACTGCCCGTTTTTTAAGCAAAAACGGTATTTTATTTGATATCCTCTAAACCGTCAACCGGATTTTGCTTCGTTTTCTTTTTCGTACCTGTCGGAATACTTGCCATCACGGCACCAATCAGTATACAAAAATCAGAGAGATTAAATACAACCCTGCGAAGCTTTTCCCGGAACGGTCCGATATTTAATGAAAAATAATCTACGACATACCCTCTATACATGCGATCAATCAGATTACTGATTCCACCCCCGATCAAAAGGGCTAGGCCAATGCGCTTTGCTCCGTTTTTTCGTTCTCCCGGTGTACCCACAAGCATTCCGGTTGCAAATGCAAGAAGTCCCATCGTGAGTTTCCGCACATTTTCTTTTTGTTCTTTTCCTGCACCAAATGCAATTCCCTCATTGTGGAGCAGGTTTAAAAACAACTTCCCGTCAAACAACGCTCTTGTTTTGCCATCAGCAAGGTACATTTCGGCATTTTTCTTGACCACACCGTCTCCCAACACAATTGCGGCAATCATTCCAAATATCTTCTTATTCATATTCTCTACCTGTCATTTGTTTTATCGCCTTTTAGTTCTCAAATGATTGTATCAGACATCCGGTTTCTTTGCTATACACAATTATTGTAAACGAGACTGCCCAAGCCCTGCCAGATTGCGAAAAGTCTGAGAAAGATCTAATTTCCCATAGCCCCATTCCCGATTCGGATATAAGATTCCCTGAGAGCGCGCTGCACCCCGTATAAACTCGTTTTTCACATCGACGGATGTCGTTCCCGGAACATTGCCTCTTACAACCGCCCACTCTAAATACATCGCAGCAGCCCCTGCTGCAATAGCCACTGCAAAGCTTGTTCCGGTCCAATCCTCGCCGGATTCACTGATCACATTTACTGCCGGTGCAACAAAATCGGGCTTGATCGCTCCTGTCACCGTAAAGCCTCTTCCCGAATCGAGAAACAGCGAACCATTCGCATCATTGTATCCACCCACGGTCATTGGAACGCGTGCAGTAGCGGGAATGGTCAGGGTCGTATCCGGATTGGATGTAAGAAAATAAACAGGGTCGGATAAAAAAGCACTAATCGGCAACCACATATGAAAATGCCCAAACACCAGATTCTTGGGATAGACAAGGATTTTCCAAATTCCTCGCGTCGGTCTGACAAAACGCAAAAAAATCAGCTGATTGACACTTCTGGTACCGACAATCCGATAGTCTACACTAAGTGTTGTTCCCTCAAATACAAAGGTGTATTCCCTTCTGCCGGAGCGTTCCGCCGGAATTCTTGAAAGTCTCTCTCCCGACGGCGCGATGACGGCTACCTCATACAATTCCGGCTCTGCCGACCACAATTCAACAAAGAAGCCCTCCATATCGCGCTCAACATTGATTTCCACCTCATCCGTAGCATTTTCATCTGCGACCGATCCATAATAGTGATGTCTTGCATTTGCCTCATTTCCCGCCGCAACCAGCACCGCACGACCGCGGCGCTGTGCAATTTCATCCAGATAATTTGACAAAAACGAATTCCCGCCATGAGAGCCGTTGTTGGTCCCAAGTGCAATGAGAAGCACGAGTGGCTGATTCCGTTCAATTGCCAGACGGTTCAGATATGCGATGGCAAGCATAATGTCATTTTCCTGATAAGCAGGCACATCATCCGCAATAAAGTAAAGATCTCTCAGATACTGCTTTGCCTCCTTTAATTTTACAACTGCAAGGTCAGCATACGGGGCTGCCCCCGACCATCCATTCTGTTCATTGATGGAACCTGCTGCAATTGATGCGACTGCAGTTCCGTGACCGATCGGATCATTCAGCGGAATCACGCTTTGTGGTTGATCATTTTGCAATGCTTCATCTAACTGCTGCCGCGTATATACAGTTCCATAGGAAAATCCTTCCGGCGGGGTACCTGCCTGAACCGTCTGATCCCAGACAGATACAATTCGACTGCTACCGTCTTCAAAACGGAATGCATCCCTCGTATAATCAATTCCACTGTCTACAATTCCAAGTAAAACCCCTGCCCCCGTGAGTGACAGATTCGGCTGGTTTCGAATGCTAAGAATGCCGCTGACATCCAATGCGTTGACACTGAGTGTCGTAAAGCATTTCGGAACCGCACTGTAAGAATATGTTCCAAAATTCACCTCTGCCATTCCGTCTCTCGGATAGTACAAAACCGAATAACGATCATTTACAGGCGTCATGCACTCCATCTCACCCGTGAGGTTTCCCAGTTCTCCCTGTTGAATTAAAAAATCAAACCAATCGTTTGAATAGGCTGCCTCCATACAAATTGTCTCGTCCATATACACCACTTGCACACTTTTTTTATTAATATGCAAAACGCCGCCCGGTGGTGTACCGGACGGCATTTATTTCCATATCAGCATCTATTCTTTTGCTTCTATTTTGTTTTGTTCCACACCGCGAAGTACAATCTGCGGTGCACCGTGATTTTCAATATAATCCTTGGTAATAATCACCTTGCCAATTGTATCATCCTTCGGAATCTCGTACATGATATCAAGCATGAATTCCTCAATAATCGCACGGAGTGCCCGTGCTCCTACCTTCTTCTCTTTTGCACGGTCTGCAATCGCAAGAAGCGCATCCTCCTCAAACTCAAGCGCCACTTCATCATAGCTTAACAGCTTCTGATACTGCTTGATAATCGCATTTTTCGGCTCAGTCAAAATTCTGACAAGCATCTGTCGATCAAGCGCATCTAATGAGAAGAGGATGGGAAGACGACCGATAAACTCCGGAATCATGCCAAACTTTCGGATATCTTCAACCGTCACATATTTCAGCAGATTTTCCTCCTTATCATATTTATCCTTCAAATCTGCCTGAAATCCCATCGAAGAGTTCTTATTTAAACGCTCCTTGATAATCTCATCCAAATCCGGAAATGCACCGCCACAGATGAACAGAATATTTTTCGTATCGACAGTCGCCATCGGCACCATCGCGTTTTTACTTGAAGCACCAACCGGCACCTCAATCTGTGCACCCTCGAGAAGCTTCAGCATTCCCTGCTGAACGGACTCACCGCTCACATCGCGCTGATTCGTATTCTTTTTCTTTGCAATCTTATCAATCTCATCGATAAAAATAATACCGTGTTCTGCGCGCTCCACATCATTGTCGGCTGCTGCGAGCAGTTTTGATACCACGCTCTCAATATCATCTCCGATATATCCGGCCTCCGTAAGTGAAGTCGCATCGGTAATCGCAAGCGGCACATCCAGTAATCTTGCAAGTGTTTTCACGAGATAGGTCTTGCCGCATCCGGTCGGTCCAACCATTAACATATTAGACTTCTCAATTTCTACGCCATCCGTATTCTTCTCATCCTCGGAGAAAATTCTCTTATAATGATTATAGACCGCAACAGACATCACCTTTTTTGCATGCTCCTGTCCCACAACATGCTCATCCAGCGTTGCCTTAATCTTGTGCGGTGCAGGAATGGAATGAATATCAAGTACCGGTTCAACCTTTTTCTTTTCCTTGGGTTTTTTTTTCTTTATGCGCTGTGCACCGGGCATCATACCTGCAAGGTCTGCTAAATTAATCATGCTGATTCCCGGAATACCCCCAAATGGATTATTCTGTGTCTTTGTCTCTTCCGTATTCATGTTACCCATCGGGAAGCCAAACTGGTTCATGCTGTCGAATGTCTTTTGCATACAATCCTTACAGATTGTGATGTTATTCGGAATATGCATTAACGGTCCCGCAAGCTTTTCCGTCCGGCCACAAATATAGCAGACTTCTGTCTTCTTTTTCTCTGTTTCTTCCTCTTTGGTGTCATCCGGTGTATCAACGACATCACCGGTTACATCCTCCACAATTTCTTTAAATTCATCGTCGCGATAAGCTGTCACTTTTTCCTCCATTCGTTCAAACGCCATCATAGTTAAAATCTGGGATAAAGCTTTCTGCAGCAGCTTCCCCTTCCTGTATGAATGCATTGGTAATACCCAAAGAAATTGCATAATCTACCAATGCATCATAGTTTTTCTTTTTTACCTTTCCCCCGAGTACTGCATGTGTACGCACCTTCGGTCCCGGCGTATATTGGTTCAGCAGACTGATATAGATATTGTCCGCATATGTTTCATATAGATATCGAACAATTGCCTTCGCATCCATAAGCGCACCCGGAAGAAGCAGATGCCTTACAATCATTCCCCTGATAAGCATAGGCTCCGGCTCACCGGCCACATCAGAAAAAACATTGCTTCCAACCTGGCGATACATCTCAGCAATTGCCTGTTTTGCAACCATCGGATAATCCTTTGCCGCAGAGTATTCTCTGGCATGCGTCTCATTCAGATATTTCATATCAGGAAGATAGATATCAATGAGTCCGTCTAACATCCGAAGCGTTTCCACCGTTACATAACTTCCTGTATTATACACGAAGGGCAGAGAAAAACCAAGTATCTTTGCCCTTTCAATTGCTTTTACAATCTGTGGCACATAATGGTCCGGTGTCACAAGATTAATATTATTTGCGCCCTGCTGCTGCAATTCGAAAAAAATATCACACAGGCGCTCATTGGTAACCGCACGCCCGATGCTTCCATGAGCAATCGGTTCATTCTGACAATAGATGCAGCCAAGCTGACAACCTGAGAAAAAAACGGTTCCACTGCCTCTCACGCCGCTGATACACGGTTCTTCCCATTTGTGCAATGCCGCACGGGCAAGGCGAAGATCAGCCGTCTGTCCGCAGCGGCCTTTGCTGCCTGCCACGCGGTCAACCATACATCCTCTCGGACAAAGCCTACAATTCGTCATCCTCAGATTCTCCATCATTTTGACTATAGATCGTATCCTCCATCGTAAGTTCATCATCCATGGATGTACCTTCCGCATTCTCATCCCACTGGGGATTTGTCATGACACTCATAAAATGTCCGATTTCCACCCATGCGCGTCTGCACTCCGGAAGTGCCAGCGGTGCCATCTCAAATACATGGAACATTCCCTCGTAGACACTTAAGCGAACCTTCACGCCTGCATCCTTTGCCTTCTGCGCAAGCATCGTTGAATCTGAGAGCAGCATCTCACAGGAACCAACCTGAATGAGCATCGGCGGAAAATCTGTATAGTTTCCGTACAGCGGTGACAAATACGGGTTTGTCAAGTCCTCATCCGCTGCATACTCACGATTCCAGATCATACTGTCATCCGTACCGCCAAACAAGGGATCATTCTCATAATTCGTCTGATACGATTCACCACTTGCCGTCATATCCGTCCATGGTGACATCAGCACAAGTCCACACGGCAGTTTCCGTTTGTGATCTTTTAAATACAGGCAAAGTGCAAGCGATAATCCGCCACCCGCCGAATCACCGACAACAATAATCTGATCTTCTGTATAACCGGCATTCAAAAGCCAGTCAAAGGCATCGAGCGCATCCTCAAGCGCAGCCGGAAATACATACTCCGGTGCCACACGGTAATCCGGTGTAAACACACTGTATCGCTTACTTACTTCATTATACAGTCCGGCAAATGAGCGATAGGCATGGCGCATGGAACCGATATATCCACCGCCATGAAGCTGTAAAATTACCTTTTCACGATTCGGCTCGGTATACTCTAATAATTCTGCCGTACAATTCTTCAGTTCAACAATTGTATTGGTAAAGCATTCCGGACACTTCCACGCAGCTGCCGGCTCCACAATCCGCTTTCGGATCTCTCCGTTTTTAAACTTCTGTCCAATTAAATTTTCCTTTGTCAGACGCGCAATCGCCCTTCGCATTAATCGCCCCTGACGACTCACTTTATTCTCTTCCATTCCCCAATTCCTTTTATCTGATATGGAATCGCCGTTTCAACTCAGTTGTTGCACGGTTTCCACCAATAATGAGCGTTCCTAAAAAACATGCCACCGATATTGCAAGTGCAACATATGCTACCGTGAGCGTGTCAACAAGATTGGTGGTGAAATTAAGCAGCACCGGTATCAGGCTGAAAATAATCATCATCAGCTGAAACATCAGATAGCTCTGCCAGTTTCTTCGATTGATTGCTATCAGGAGTAAAATAGTAAAATCGAGAGCAATCAGGAGGGCAGGAAAAACATAGTTCAATGACCATCCCCGGTAACCGAGAACTTTATCAATGACAGCAAGCATCAAAATTCCACCTGCAACACCCACTACCATTTTGGCACGATATCCTGCACGGCTGTTGTCAACTGTATACGCCAGCGTAAGATATACATATGCAAATGCGATTCCTGTAATCACACACCACCAGATTCCATTAAATCTGACTATATTTGCAAAAATCAAAAATCCTTCCAGCACAATTGCCAAAAATGCATAGATTCGAATCAAAAGCTTTAATACATGATTTTTGGCCCATATATCCGGATACTTATTGACCACCGGCTCTGTGCGCTCTAATACGCAGTTACACAGCGGGCACTTTTCCGTATCATCCATAACGATTACATTACATTGTTTACACTGACTCATTCATATACTCCATTACTTTCTATTGTGACTTCCAGTCCATCGCTGGCAAGCTGTCTGAAAAAAGCCCGCTGCACATGTGTATCTGCCAGCATGGAACTGAAATGGATGCCCAGACGCTCGCCATACGAGCAGACAGTTGCCTTCAAAAGCTGTCCTTTGCTCATTGCAAGGAATGCATGGAACGACTCCACGAAAGGTGCATATTCGTCCCTCAGCTTTACATTTCCGATATTCGTAAGTGTTGTCGTGTTAGCAAGGGCCGACTGTGTATAAACCATTCGGATGGCAATGTTTTTTAAAAACAGCGGAACGGCTCTTGCAAACAGATTCTGCTGATTTGATACATTATACGAAAACAGTTCCTCCAGATGCTCCTTATTTATTTGTGAGCGAAGGCTGTCTCTCACCCGGGAAATTACCTCCTCATAAGATAAATCCTCGCAGTCAGGTATCAGTTCCGCAGATACCATTACAAAGAAATTCTTGGTCGTCACCGAATCAAAAAACGGTCGTAAATTAACCGGAACAGCCACACGAATTGCCTGCTCACTGATTCCTCCGTGCAGACATTCCTTGTAAATGCTCCACATGTAAGTAGCAACAAGATATTCATTGATACTCAGCCCATACTTCTTACACACTGCTTTGAGCTCATTGATTTTGACATATCCATGAATGACTCCAAGCTCGTTCTTTCCGAGTCGCTCGCCCTTAATCATAAATGCGCGTTTTGACTGATAGCCTTTCTTCGCACTTTTACGATAATTGCGTACAAAACTGTCCTCTCGATTTAACGAGGTGTCAACACTGAGCGCATCGCCATCCAGCTCGCGAAGAGACGGATGCGCCAAGCGAAGATACTGGTATGTCAGCTCCTTTAAGAAATTGATACCACCCATGCCGTCAGTCAATACATGGAACACTTCCAGATTGATACGGTTTTTGTAGTAGCTCACGCTAAACAGATAACTCTGATTCTTGTTCGGCAAAATAAAACGACAAGGATAGGTTCGTTCCTCCCTCACACGGGGAGCCCGTTTTCCATTCTCCTCAAAATAATACCAAAAAAATCCTGCCCGTAATCGCACATTAAACAGATCAAACTTCGGAAGTACGATATCAAGCGCCTCCTGCAAAAGCTTCTCATCAACCGGCTCTTTCAGTTCTACCGCTATCCGGTAGGTATTCGTCATATTTTCTCCTGCGATCACCGGGAAAAGATGTGCGGTATTATCAAGCTTATCCCAACGGATTCCTCTTCTCGATGCTCGCTTCTTTGCTATCGTTTCTTTATTTTGTTTTTGGTTTTTCTTTTTGTTTTCTTTACTCATATCTTTGTATTATAACACAAACCGGACAATTGTGTCCGGTTTGTTTGCTTTTTCTAATATATTCTATAAAACACTTGCAATAAATCGCTCAAATGCCCTGCGCCCTTCCGCAGTACATTTATATACACCGGCATCCTCAAGAACCTCAGAGAATACAATTCCAACCTCTTTTTTCAAAATCTCCATCACATTCTCTTCTGTGACAGCATCATACTTCGGAAGGAATTCATCTACCCAGTCTGCGTGCTTTTCAAGCATTTCATCTGCACGCAAGTCGATGCCATTTACAATTGCACCTGCCAATGCACCAAGCTCTTCTTTTAATCGTGCCGGAAGAACTGCCAGACCCATAACCTCAATCAGACCAATGTTCTCTTTTTTGATATGATGAAGCTTTGCATGCGGATGGTATACTCCAAGCGGATGCTCTTCCGTCGTGATATTATTGCGAAGCACTAAATCGAGCTCATAATCCTCACCGCGTCTGCGTGCAATCGGTGTAATTGTATTGTGCGGCTCGTCGCCTGTCTTCGCATAGATAAACGCATCCTCATCTGTGTAGCCACGCCATGCGGTCAAAATCTTATCCGCAAGTTCGATCAGCCGATTCTTATCCGCACAGCGAATGCGAATGACTGACATCGGCCATTTAACAATACCCGCTTTTACATCTGAAAAGCCTTCAAAGGACAGTTCTTTTTCAATCGGTGCCTTTGCCATCGCAAACTCATAATGTCCACCCTGGAAATGATCATGGCTTAAAATTGAGCCTCCGACAATCGGGAGATCTGCATTCGATCCTACGAAATAATGCGGAAACTGCTCAACAAAGTCTAATAGCTTTCCGAAGGTTGCACGCTCAATGCGCATCGGTGTGTGCTGTGAATTAAACACAATACAGTGCTCATTGTAATATACATACGGCGAATACTGGAAAAACCAGTCGCTGTTGTTGATCGTAAGCGGAATAATTCTGTGGTTTCCTCTTGCCGGATGGTTTACCCGTCCCGCATATCCTTCATTCTCTCTGCAAAGTAAGCACTTCGGATATCCGCTTTGCTTTGCAAGCTTTGCTGCTGCAATTGCCTTGGGATCCTTCTCCGGCTTTGATAAATTCACGGTAATGTCAAGTGCGCCATACGGTGTCTCAGTCACCCATTTCATATCACGCCTGATTCTATAACGGCGGAGATAATCACTGTCACAGCTCAGCTTATAATAATAATCGGTTGCAGCCAATGATGACTCATTCTTATATAAATCATAGAATTTACGAATGACCTCGGAAGGTCTTGGCATCAGGCGCGACATAATTTTTGTGTCGAATAAGTCACGATAGACAACACTATTTTCGGTTGTAATACCATTCTCATATGCATAATCACACAAACTTGCAAGAATTTGCTCAAGCTTCTCCTGTGCCTCTTCCCGGCTCATTCGTTTCCTTGCTTTCCATGCTGCAATCGTTTCATCCTCAATCTCGTCCAACTGAAACAGATCCAGCAGCTGATTGATGGTAAAAACAGTATCTTCTTCGCCGATTAATCCGGTTGCCAGTGCATAGTCTACCAATTCCAATATTGTCTCTGTTATCATCCTTCTTCTCCTTGTAGCTTCTTTTATGCCAGACGAGCCGGTCCGTCACCAATCTCTACAACATAGAAATCTGCGGCATAGCCAATCTTTTTCTCATATGCATCGCCAACCTGTTTAATAAAGGTATCTACGGCATCATTTTTCACAATACTTACCGAACATCCGCCAAATCCGGCTCCGGTCATTCGTGATCCGATCACTCCGTCAACCTTCCACGCGTTCTCAACCAGTGTGTCCAGCTCGATTCCGGTAACCTCATAGTCATCACGAAGTGATACATGTGAAGCATTCATCAGTTTTCCAAAGGTTGCTACATCATTTTTACTCAGTGCCTCCACGGCCTGAATGGTGCGCTGATTCTCATATACGGCATGCTTCGCACGCTGTGCATTCACCTCATCCTTAATCGAATTCCTGCACTGCTCAAACTGCTCCTCGGTCAGATCTCCAAGTGCCTGAATTCCGCATACCTGCTGAATATCTGCAAGTGCTGCCTCACACTGGCTGCGGCGCTCATTATATTTTGAATCCCCAAGTCCGCGCTTTTTATTGGAGCATGCAATCACAATCTTGGCATCAGCAAGCTCAATCGGCGCATAGGTGTATTCGAGTGTTGCCGTATCCAAGAAAATTGCATGGCCTTTTTTTCCCATTGCAATTGCGAATTGATCCATAATTCCGCAATTGACACCGTTGAATTTGTTTTCTGAAAACTGACCGATCAACGCGATGTCCTGATTGGTGACATCAAATCCGTAATAATCCTTTAAGATGTATCCGGTCAACACCTCAACGGACGCGGAGGAGCTGAGTCCGGAGCCATTCGGAATATTTCCGTATAAAAGTAAGTCCATTCCCTCAGTAACCGTCATACCCTTTTCGCCGAATGCCCAGATTACACCCTTCGGATAGTTTGTCCAATCTGCCTTCGGATCGGGCTTTAGGTCATCAAGACTTGACTCAATCACTCCAAGCTCCTCAAAGTTCATCGAATAAAAACGAAGTTTCTTGTCGGTTCTTTTTCTTACTACCCCATAGGTTCCGATTGTAAGTGCACACGGAAAAACATGTCCACCGTTGTAATCCGTATGCTCACCGATCATATTCACGCGCCCGGGTGCAAAGTAAACACGGACATCTCCATCTGCTCCAAATAATTCCCCAAATTTCTTTAATAATTCATTCTGCATATGCTTTACCCTCCATACCGAGATTATTTTTCTACCTGCCTTCCATTATATAAGCGTAGATATCTGTTTTCAATCTGCCTGCAGGGGATTGCAACATTTTTACCATGTATTGCAACAATCGAAGTCATGTTGTGTAGGAATTCACATTTTTTTCACATTTATTTGTACAGTTTTCATGTTGTTTCGTCATACTAATCATGCTATAATTTCATCCGGAAATGAGTATTAATTAGTATTAACTTCAGGATACCGGTTCGGTATCTAATTTTTTCGTTTTCTATTGATAAAGGAGACCTGATTTGAAGCAGCTAAAACAATTGATATATAAACACAGATTACTATTTTTACAGTTATACTGGCTCATCTATCTTCCGTGGTTTGCCTATGTTGAAAAAAAGGTCACAACCCAGTTCCATGTCATACACATGGCGTTAGATGATCAGATTCCGTTCATACCGGTTTTCGTTATTCCCTACCTGTTATGGTTCGGATATGTAGCGGTTGCCTTTATCTACACTTATCTGCATGATAGAGATGAATATTTGCGCACATGCGTTTTCTTATTTATTGGTATGACCGTATTCCTGTTTGTTTCAACGGTCTATCCAAACGGTCATTACATGCGTTTTGATGTATATCTCGGAACCGGCGTATTTGATTCAATGATCAAATCTCTCTGGGCAGCGGATACTGCAACAAATCTGTTCCCGAGTATTCATGTATTCAACTCAATCGGTGCACATCTGGCATTATCGCGCAGCGAAGGCACTCGCGATAGTCGTCTGGTGAAAGGTACCTCCTTCGTGTTGATGTGCAGCATTATATTATCAACGATGTTCATCAAGCAGCATTCTGTATTTGATGTTATGACAGCGCTTCTCATGGCACTGATTCTTTATCCGGTTGCATATGGCAATGCCCTTGAGAATACAGTTTCCCGCATTCGTATGCATAGAGATATGCGTCGAAGAAAGCGCCAATACAAAGATGTCGGCTGGTAAAAAAAATCGGTGCAAGTAGCGCACCGATTTTTTTATTTTATCATTTGTTGTAACTCATCAATCTCAAATGTATAATCTTTATTGCAGAAATGACATTTCACCGTAATCGGTTCGTTATCAGCAATCATCTCCTGTAACCCTTTTTTGCCAACACTAATCAACGCCTTACTTACCCGCTCTTTGGAACAGTTACATGAAAACTGCACCGGCATCTTATCCGTAACCTCCACATCAAAGAAGGTCAATACTTCCTCAAGAATCACCTCAGGCGTAAATCCTCGCTCCAACATCTTCGTTACCGGTTCGAGGGTCACAAGGCTTCCCTCCAGCTTGTCAATCACTTCGTCCGGTGTAAACGGCATCAGTTGGACGATAAAGCCGCCCGCCTGAAGAACCGAACCATCTCTGTCAACAAGGACACCGAGTCCCACAACAGAAGGCACCTGCTCACTCGCAGCAAAATAGTAGGTCAGGTCTTCCGCTATCTCACCGGTCTGAAGTTGAACCTGTCCCACATAAGGATCCTTGAGTCCTAAATCCTTAATCACCTGCAGGGTACCTTGTCCCATTGCACCACCGACATCCAGCTTTCCCTGCTCAGTGGAAGGAAGATCTACATTGGCAACAAGCGGGTAACCCTTGACATTCCCCTTTGAGTCAGCGGTAACAACCAGGCCTCTTCCGGGGCCGTCTCCCTGAATCTGAAGTGTCAAAAGATCGTCTTCTCCCTTCATCATCGCACCCATCATTGTCCCGGCAGAAAGCAGACGGCCAAGTGCTGCTGTCATAACCGGACTGGTATCATGATTTTTTCTTGCCTCTTCCACTAAGTATTTTGATGTAACTGCAAATGCACGAATTGCTCCATCCGCAGCTGTTGCTCTCACCATATAATCATTCATTTGAATGATACCTCCTATCTTCTCTTTCCTACTTCTCGGGCGATAAAAAAGATTCGCTCGCTGATATCCGTCGGCGCTTCAAGCGTATCTGCATCAAAACAGTCGACGAACTGCATACCGCCCTGACCAATCATTTCTTTTACTTTATCTACGGAATATCCCTGTTCCTCATGAACCTCTATCTGTCGCTCAAACAAACCGTTCTCCCGCTCCAGAAAAAGCGTCAGATCATACTCGTTTCGCGCAGTCTCTTCGTCATAATAATTCTCCCAGATAAAACTTGCGTGCTCTTTAGTCTCAGCGATTGTAGTATTTCCCATCAGTTCCCGGAACTTATAAATCGTGTTCATATCAAAAAGGAACAGTCCCCCCGGATCCAGATAGTTATTTACAAGAGAAACTGTCTGCACGAAATCTTCCGGTGTAAGCAGATAGTTCATACTGTCACACACACTGACAACCGCCCGTACCGTGCCGTACAATTCAAATTCCCTCATATCCTGACATAAATACAGAATCTCTTGCGAATCGTCTTTTTCTCTTGCCTCTGCCAGCATCTGCAGCGAGCTGTCGACTCCAATCATATCATAGCCTTCTTTTGCAAGAAGTCTCGTCATCGCTCCGGTACCGCATCCGAGCTCTAAAATCAGACCATCACATATATCTTCTCTTTTTAACTGATTGGTAATGATCTTGCACCACTGCTCATACGGCACATCCTCCATGAACAGGTCGTAAACTTCCGCAAACCCTGTATATGCATCCATTGTTTTTTCACCTTCCCCAAAATATCACATCTAATATAGCATTTCCAATTGAAACTTTCTACTATTACTTGGACAAACCACAATCTTTTGCTACAATATAATAATTGCAGAGTCGTGTTCTCCATCCGATTTTTCCGGCTTCGTATGTGACAGCTCTCCCGCACGCATGTCTGTTCTGCCTTCGTTGCCCGACCCATTCCGATGAGCCTTAGCAAACACTAACTCGTGTTCAGCAATGGCTTCCACGAGTTATAAGTCTCATCTCCATCGTGCAAAGGCAGCAGAATCAGA
>JAQXMB010000070.1 GCA_029012425.1 bacterium
GTTCCGTTCGACTTGCATGTGTTAAGCACGCCGCCAGCGTTCATCCTGAGCCAGGATCAAACTCTCATGTTTAATAATTTAAGTTTGTTCTGGTCATTCAAAAGCTTGGCTTTTGTTTAACCGTTCTTTACTGTTATAAAAAGATCGTTCTTTAAGAACTCTGTTTTAGAATCTTTTCAAGGTTATTTCACTGTTCAGTTATCAAGGTTCTATATTTTTTCGCTGAAAAGCGACAACTCATATAGTATAACCATTCATCATATGATTGTCAATACCTTTTCCGAAAAAATAAACGGAGAAGGAGGGATTTGAACCCTCGCGCCAGTTTCCCGACCTATACCCTTAGCAGGGGCACCTCTTCGGCCACTTGAGTACTTCTCCTTGTCCGAATTACCACAATCGATATTCAACTGTGTTCGTTTTTTATTTTTCTGCGTCATAACGCATAACATATTATACGCATATGCTCCTGATTTGTCAACTCTAATTTACAAACTGTTATTTAAAAATTTATGTAACTATTCAGAACCACGGGAAAATCTATAAAATAGATTCGTTATGCTTGCATAAACAACGATATTAATGGAAATTTCTTTGGCGAGAAACCACATTGAGATGAAGCTTCAGCGGAATCGAGATGAGGTCTGAATAGTTACAATAATTCTACATTAAACACATAGAAATGGGATTCTGATATGACTGAGATAATATAGCTAAGTAAGGAGGTATTCTTATGAAAAAAAGACATTCCCATCTATCATGGTTTCATCGTATGCTTTGCATTGTGCTCGTTCTTTTGCTTAGTAACGCTTCGAACAGTAATCTTTTGCTTCTACAGGCTGCTCAGGTAAGATATGTTTCTTACCTTCCCGCCGGTATGAGTCAGTCCACCGGAAAGATTGATTTCAAATCTCCTGATATTGATGAACAAATGAACTATATCGAAGTTGGCGCTAAAGGACTTAATGTCGGTGATTTAATTCTATGTCAAAAAGTAACTACCAAAAACTACCTGGATACCTTTTCTGCCTATACGACCTTCAGCCAAATGAAAAATGTCATTTATCAAAGCTCCAATCCTGCAATTGCTTCCGTCAATAAATACGGTGATGTTACATTAAAAAACCCCGGCGATGTGTGTCTTGCAATTAAACTGAAAAAGGATGCCTCAGATGCGACATATTATTTTCCTCTTCATGTTGTGAAGAATAACGCGAAGTTAGAGACAACTCTCTCGGATTTTGATGCATATCGCAGTGCCTATGCTGCCAGTACCAAAGCATGCAAAACTTTTTTAGCCGCGGTTAATTTAAAACCCACCACGAAAAATATTGCCAAACAACACAAGCTTTATCAGACATATTTGAAGAATAATCCGGATTGTTTCAGTGGCGTCATCTCTCCTCATGAGGAGATTGTTCCGGGAAAATATCGTGATGAAGCAGCTATGCACCCAAAAACCTACCAGAATAAATACTCCTATACCACAGAACTTCCTTTTGAGTTTGGTATCACAATGAATGTACATCAATGCGATGTATATCAGATTGATAAATATACCTATCAGATTGTGGCAGATTATTTCTTCCAACCGGCTACCGAAGTTATGATTAATCTGTATGATTCAGATGGTCAGACCTATGACAGTGAAAATATCCTTGCAAATGATTTGAATGCAAAAATTGCGACTTTGGATGAGAAACATCAGACCATTACTGTTCGGGAAGAATATGCGGATGCTGTTTCTGAAAGTCTTAATATGCAGAAATCCACATTTACTCTTTTTCTTAACAAAGAAAAAACAGAAATCTCATCTTACGATGTCATCTATGATGCCTCTGTATTAAAAACAATCTCGTATCTTCGCATGATGGAGTGCCGGTTTGGCTTATGGGATCCCACACGCTACGATGCCAACCATATGCTCGAGGTAAAAAGTGTAAAAACCGGGCTTACAGGTGGTACGATTGAGTTGAAAAGTAAGATAACAAAAGAACAGCTAATGGGTATCAATTATGCGAAAAAAGGAAGATTTCAAGCAAAAAATATAACTGTGACTGCTTACCTGGTATCTTTGAATGGGGAATATGGGGTTCAACTGATGAAGCCAATTCCCGTGAAGATGACCTTTAAGAATGGGTCCTCGAAAATCCAAATGAAGTATTCAAAAAAGTTAAAAAAATATCAGGATTATATTCTCAGTGATACACCGGAACAGCCCAGTATCAGTTGGTTGTATCAGGGAGAACAATATCTTTCAATTACTCCGCTATAGCATTAATTTATTGGCACTCTAAAAAATATTATTTTAGAGTGCCTTTGATTTTACAGAATTAAATACTCTTATATTCAAGAATCGCTGTCTCGTAAAGGTTATTACCTTCCGCGTCAATCACAACAATCACCGGAAAATCTTTTACCTCAAGCTTACGAATTGCCTCAGCACCAAGATCATCATAGCAGACAACCTCAGATTTTTTAATACATTTTGAGATCAACGCGCCGGCACCACCGATGGCCGCAAAATAGACTGCCTTGTTTCGGATGATGGCTTCAATCACCTGAGGAGAACGCTTTCCCTTTCCAATCATTGCCTTGCTACCCAAATCTAACAGGCGGGGAGCATATTTATCCATACGGCTTGCGGTTGTAGGTCCTGCTGAACCGATCACCTGACCTTCTCTGGCAGGGGAAGGTCCCATATAATAAATAGTGGAATCTTTTATATCAATCGGAAGTTCTTCGCCGCGATCCAATACTTCCTTCAAACGCTTATGTGCCGCGTCTCTTGCTACATAAATTGTTCCGCTGATATAAACATAATCACCGGCATGTAAATCCTTTGTTATTTCCTCTGTAATCGGAGTCGTAAGATGTTTATCCATATTTATTCTCCCATATTTATTTATAAAACTTCTCATTATTCGCACCGATTCAGAACCACGAAAAATCTAAAACAAGGTGAATTGTTTTGCGAATGTCAGAATAGGGTTCTGAACGATTTCATAATTATAATACCTCTGTCACATGACGGTCTACATGACAGCAGATATTGATTCCGACAGGAAGTCCAGCAATATGTGTTGGATAAGTATTAATATTTACTGCTAATGCTGTTGTTGTACCGCCAAGACCGCCGGGACCAATGCCAAGACAATTGATTTTTTCGAGCATCTCCTCCTCGAGATCTTTCACATACGGAATTTCTGATCGCTGATTTAGGTTTCTGGTCAGAGCCTGCTTTGCCATGATGGCACATTTTTCAAAATCGCCGCCAATGCCGACGCCGACTACCATAGGCGGACAGGCATTCGGACCGGCATCTTTGACTGCAGTTAAGATTGCTTCTTTTACACCTTCAATGCCATCTGCGGGCTTTAACATAAAGACACGACTCATATTTTCACTTCCAAATCCTTTCGGAGCTACCGTGATTTCAAGTCGGTCACCCGGAACAATCTGGTAGTGAATAATTCCCGGGGTATTGTCTTTGGTATTATCCCGCTGTAGCGGGTCGCGCACTACGGATTTTCTGAGATATCCATCCACATATCCCTGACGAATTCCCTCATTTACCGCATCTTCAAGATTCATTCCCTCAATATGAAGATTCTGTCCGATTTTTAGAAAAATAACTGCCATTCCGGTATCCTGACAAATTGGAATATCTTCTGAAGCTGCAATTTCCATATTCTGTTCCAGTTGTTCTAAGATTTGTCTTCCAAGCGGTGATTTTTCAGTCTGAATTGCACCACAGATTGCTCCCTTTACATCATTCGATAAATGGAGATTTGCATCGATACACATTTGACGAATTGTTTTTATAATCTGGTCTGTATGTATTGTTCTCATATGATTTCCTTTCATTTTTGTTTCTATAAAAAACGAGAATACCAATATCCGGCACTCTCGTTTTTTTATCCATACATAATCTGAATCTGTTTATTGCTTTTCTTTTATTATCTACTATCAATAAACTGATCTCTACTCAGATTTTTCATCTGATTGCTGCTCATCCATAACTTCAGTAGCTTCTGTTTCCTGAGTATCTGTTACTTCTTCAACTTCTGATTCGTCTTCTGCAGATTCTTCATCACTTTGAATGAGTGATTTATCCTCACGAACTTTTGCAATACTTGCAATAACTACATCGTTCTTCAGATTCATTAATTTTACGCCGGAAGTGATTCTGCCAAGAAGAGCTGTATCACTGACAAGAATCCGGATAATAATACCTTCTGTTGTGATCAGCATCATCTCATCCTCGCGATTGACTGCTTTTACACCAACAATATTTCCTGTCTTCTCAGTAATCTTGTAGCACTTAATACCCTTACCACCACGATTTTGCGCAGTAAACTCAGTCATCAATGTACATTTTCCAAGACCTTTCTCAGAAACAATCATCAGAGACTCGCCCTGTGTATCCATCTGCATTGCAACAACTTCATCATCATCCGTCAGATTCATACCAATGACACCCATGGATGTTCTTCCGGTTTTTCTGACATCTGTCTCATGGAAGCGGATACATTGTCCATATTTGGTTACAAGGAAAATATCCTTTGTATTATCTGTCTTCTTAACCTCGATCAACTCATCATCTTCACGAAGATTAATTGCTGCAAGACCATTTTTACGAATATTGGAATACTCCATAATAGAAGTCTTCTTAACAATTCCTTTTCTCGTTGCCATAAACAGGAATTCATGGTCATTGTACTCTTTAATTGGAATGACTGCAGTTATCTTTTCCTCCGGAAGCAGCTGCAACAGATTAATGATTGCTGTTCCTCTGGCAGTTCTGCTCGCCTCAGGAATCTCGTATGCCTTCATGCGATAAACACGACCAAAATTCGTAAAGAATAACAGGTAATTATGTGAGGTTGTCATAAGGAGCTCTTCAATGTAATCATCCTCAATGGTCTCCATACCCTTAATTCCCTTACCGCCACGATGCTGCGCTTTGAAATTATCAACACTCATTCGCTTGATATATCCAAGTTTTGTCATCGTGATTACTGTATTTGTCACAGGAATCATATCTTCCATAGAAATATCAAACTCGTCAAAACCGATTGAGGTTCTTCGATCATCACCATACTTATCGGAAATAACTGTTAATTCATCTTTTACAACTCCAAGCAAAAGCTTGCGATCTGCTAAGATGCCCTTTAAGTATGCAATCTGCTCCATTAATGCATCATATTCAGCCTGAAGCTTCTCGCGCTCTAAACCGGTAAGCGTTCTAAGACGCATATCAACAATTGCCTGCGCCTGCGCTTCCGATAATGCAAATCGTTCAATTAATCTTGTCTTCGCCTCGGCCGTCGTCTGGCTGCTTCGAATGATACTGATTACTTCATCAATATGATCAAGAGCAATTAACAGACCCTGCAAAATATGGGCACGCTCTTCCGCTTTATTTAATTCAAATCTGGTACGCCGAGTTACTACCTCTTCCTGATGTTTTAAGTAATAGCTTAACATCTCAAAAAGATTCAAAACCTTCGGCTGATTATCAACAAGCGCAAGCATAATGACGCCAAATGTATCCTGCATCTGAGTATGCTTATATAACTGATTCAAGATGATATTCGGGTTTACATCTTTGCGAAGCTCAATACAAACGCGCATTCCCTGTCTGTCAGACTCGTCGCGTAAATCTGTAATTCCGTCGATCTTCTTATCTTTTACAAGCTCGGCAATTTTCTCAATCAGTCGTGCCTTGTTTACCATATACGGAAGCTCTGAGACAACAATTCGATTTTTGCCGTTATTCATCGGCTCAATATCAGTAATTGCACGCACACGAATTTTTCCGCGTCCGGTCCGGTAGGACTCCTCAATTCCCGAAGTACCCAGTATCATACCGCCGGTAGGAAAATCAGGTCCTTTTACTATTTTTAAAAGTTCTTCAATATCTGTATCTTTTTCCTCAATCTGATCATCGATAATACGAACAACAGCAGCAATTGTCTCACGCAGGTTGTGAGGGGGAATATTGGTTGCCATTCCAACTGCAATACCGGTTGTTCCATTCACCAAAAGATTCGGATAACGAGAGGGAAGTACAGTGGGCTCTGTCTCTGTCTCGTCAAAGTTAGGCATAAAGTCTACAGTATCCTTATTGATATCCGCAAGCATTTCCATAGAAATCTTTGAAAGTCTCGCCTCAGTATATCGCATTGCAGCTGCGCCGTCACCATCCACAGAACCGAAGTTACCATGTCCGTCAACAAGTGGATAACGAGTCGACCAATCCTGTGCCATGTTGACAAGTGCTCCGTAAATTGAACTGTCTCCGTGAGGATGGTATTTACCCATCGTATCACCGACGATACGAGCACATTTTCGATGTGGCTTGTCCGGTCCGTTATTTAACTCGATCATTGAATATAATACTCTTCGCTGAACCGGTTTTAAACCATCTCTTACATCGGGTAATGCACGAGAAGCAATTACACTCATTGCATAATCAATATAAGATGTTTCCATCGTTTTTATCAGGTCAACATCATGAATTTGATCAAAAATATTGTCTTCCATCATCTATTCTCCTACATACAAAAGCTGTTAGATATCAAGATTCTGAACAAATTTTGCATTCGCTTCAATAAACTCTCGCCTGGGCTCTACTTTATCACCCATCAATGTATTGAATGTGACATCAATTTCAGAAGCAGCTTCATCGTCCATTGTAACTCTTTTTAGTACGCGCTTCTCAGGATCCATAGTTGTCTCCCAGAGCTGCTCTGCATCCATTTCACCAAGTCCCTTGTATCGCTGAATCTTGTTATTTCCATCACGGCCAATCTCTATCAGAATTTTATTTAACTCATCATCAGAGTAGGCATACCATACATTCTTATTTTTCTCAATTTTGTAAAGAGGCGGCTGTGCCAGATATACATGTCCTTCACGAATCAGCTCGGGCATAAAACGATACAGGAATGTAAGCATCAGTGTTGCAATATGCGCACCGTCAACATCGGCATCCGTCATAATGATAATCTTATCATAGCGAAGCTTTTCAATATCAAAATCATCATGAATTCCGGTACCAAATGCAGTAATCATCGCTTTGATCTCAGCGTTGCTGAATACGCGATCTAATCTTGCTTTTTCTACATTTAAGATTTTTCCGCGAAGCGGAAGAATTGCCTGGGTCGCACGACTTCTTGCGGTTTTTGCGGAGCCGCCCGCAGAATCTCCCTCGACGATAAATATTTCACAGTTTTTCGGATTTTTGTCAGAACAGTCCGCGAGCTTTCCGGGAAGACTCATTCCCTCAAGCGCTGTTTTTCGTCTCGTGAGGTCACGAGCCTTTCGCGCTGCTTCCCTGGCTCGCTGCGCAAGCAGCGATTTTTCGCAGATCGTTTTTGCCACAGAAGGGTTCTGCTCTAAAAAGTAAGTCAATTGCTCACTGACAACACTGTCAACAGCACCTCTCGCTTCACTATTTCCAAGCTTCTGCTTTGTCTGACCTTCAAACTGAGGTTCTGAAATTTTAATACTGATAATTGCAGTCAAACCTTCTCGAATATCTTCTCCTGAAAGAGGAGGATCGCTGTCCTTTAGAATTTTGTTAGCTTTTGCATAAGCATTAAAGGTTTTCGTAATTGCATTACGAAATCCTGCTAAGTGTGTTCCTCCTTCCGGAGTAATAATGTTATTTACAAAGCTGTATGTTCCATCCGTGTAAGTATCATTGTGCTGGAAAGCAACTTCAACATATACATCATCACGCTGTCCTTCACAATAAATGACCTGAGGATATAAAGCTTCTTTGCTGCTATTCAGATAAGTGACAAATTCTTTGATTCCGCCTGCATAATGGAAATCTCTCTCAACAACTTCTTCCGTTCTCTCATCGCGAAGTGTGATATGAAGACCTTTTGTTAAAAAAGCAGTTTCGCG
Organism: bacterium; assembly: GCA_029012425.1. Taxonomy (GTDB): domain Bacteria; phylum Bacillota; class Clostridia; order Lachnospirales; family Lachnospiraceae; genus W0P33-017. The sequence continues at coordinate 7,921 of JAQXMB010000070.1, forward strand.
CAAACGCTGTTTCAATACATTAAAATCATATACAGTTTCTTCAAAAATGGTATCATCGGGCGAAAAAGTAACTTTTGTTCCCGTTTTATCGGGATCACATTCGCCAATAACCTTCAAATCATACATGATTTTTCCGCGTTCATAGCGTTGTTTGTAAATCTTGCCGCCACTGTAGATTTCTACTTCCAACCAATTTGATAATGCATTTACTACAGAAGCGCCAACACCGTGAAGTCCTCCGGATACCTTATATCCTCCTCCACCAAATTTTCCGCCTGCATGAAGAACGGTAAATACAACCTCAACTGCCGGTCTTCCGGTTTTGTGATTAATACCGGTTGGTATTCCTCGTCCATCATCAATGACCGTTATTGTGTCTGAAGGATTAATAATCACACTGATATTGTTACAATATCCCGCAAGTGCTTCATCAACAGAATTGTCAACAATTTCGTAAACAAGGTGATGGAGACCTCTTGATGAAGTACTACCAATATACATACCGGGACGCTTACGCACGGCTTCTAATCCTTCCAATATTTGAATTTGATCAGCACCATATTCCTGTTGTGACATGAATAATCCTCCTTATGTCAAAACGATTCCTGTGATTGTAAACTTACATGTCCGTCCGTAACCTGAAAAGTTTTATGAATCTGAAAATTGTTTTTTACAAATTCATCCAAACCGGTACATGTAATAATTGTCTGAATGTCGTGTATACTATTTAACAGATAATTCTGCCGGTTACTATCTAATTCGGATAACACATCATCCAAAAGAAGTACCGGAGTATCATTGATTGAGCGTCTTACAAGTTCAATTTCTGATAATTTGAGTGATAATGCCGCACTTCGCTGCTGTCCCTGAGATCCGTATTTTCGAATATCAATCTCATTCAAAAGAAATGAAATATCATCTCTATGAGGACCTACAGATGTCTGGCACAATTTTTGATCTTTTTGCATGGAATGAAATAGCTCATCCTCAAAAAAAATTGCCTCAACACTTGGATCATAATTTAATACCAATTCCTCGCGTTGTCCGGATATATTTCGATGAATCGAATAAACAATATCATTTAATTCCTCGATAAAACTTTTGCGTCGTCGAATTATTTTTTTCCCATACTCAACAAGCTGTGCATCCCAAACCGGGAGCGTATCATTTAATTCCGGATGAAAATATAAATCCTTGAGTAATGTATTTCGCTGTTTTAGAATTTTATTGTACTTTGTCAGATCATCTAAGTATATTTTATCCAACTGACACAATTCTAAATCAAGAAATCTTCTTCGCTCTGCCGGACCGTTTTTAATAATATTCAGATCCTCCGGTGAAAAGAAAACAATATTAAGTATTCCAAATAAATCTGATGCTTTTTTGATTGGAAGCTGATTAACAGCAATTCCCTTTGCACGATTTTTTTTCAGATGAATATCAATTTGAAAGTCCCGCTCTTTTTTTTGAACGATTGTGCGAATATGTGCTTCTTCCTCATTGAAACGGATCATCTCTTTGTCATGACTTCCTTTATGTGACTTCGTGGTAGCACTGACATATGCAGATTCCAAAATATTTGTTTTTCCCTGTGCATTGTCACCATAAAGAATATTTGTTGCATCATCAAATATAATCTCAAGATTATCGTAATTTCTAAAATTTTTTAGTTCAATTGATTTGATGATCATGTCTGAATCATAACCTCTTGGCCATTGTACGAAATCACATCACCATTATAAAGCTTTTTGCCGCGCGCAAGCTCTACCTTACCATTTACCAAAACCTGTCCATCAAGAATCTCAACCTTTGCCTCAACTCCTGATCCGACAAGACCTGCTAATTTCAATGCCTGACCAAGCTTAATAAAATCATCTTTAATATGAATCTGCTCCATAATCCACCTTAATTACCTGAATTCACAAAATTAACGGGTAAAATTAAATAAATAAACTGATTGTCATCATCACGAATAAAGCAGGGAGCTTTCGGATTCACCATATAAAGAGTAACCTCTTCCTCATCGATAACACGAAGTGCATCGATGAAAAATTTGGGATTGAATCCAATCATAATATCTTTTCCACTCTTCTCAATATCAATATTCTCATTCATAGAACCAATAAATGAATTTATTTTCAGTTCCATAACAGAATCCTGAATATCCATGATGATTGGTTTCTTATCCCCCTCTTTTACAAGGAGCGTTGCACGATCGATACATTCAAGCAATTCACGCTTATTAATTTTAACCTTTGTCTCATAATCAGAAGACAACATCTGTTCAATCTTAAAATATTCACCTTCAATGAGTCTGGAGACAACGGTTGTGTTCATAAACTCAAAAATAATGTGATTATTGGTGATAAAGATTGTTACATCATCATCTACTGATCCCGGAAGAATTTTACTGATTTCATTTAAGGTCTTTCCGGGAACAACGACCTTTTTAGTTGAATAGTTGTCTTTCAATTCAATATTTCTAATTGAAATACGATGTCCATCCAAAGAAACTACCTTTAACTGATTCTCATTTATTTCAAATAATTCACCTGTCATTAATCGATTATTATCATTATCAGCAATTGAGAAGATTGTCTGACGAATGACTTCTTTCAATGTAAACTGTGAAATTGAAATCGGATCATTTTTTTCTATAACCGGTAAATAAGAGAAATCTTCTCCGGATTTACCAACAATATTAAACTTCGCTTTTTCACAAGTAATAACTGTTTTAAAACTAGCATCTGTATCAATTACGACTTCACTATCAGGAAGCTTTCTTACGATTTCTGAAAAAATCTTTGCATCTAATGCGATTACTCCGCTTTCAACAATCTCACCTTCTATGATTGTTTCAATTCCAAGTTCCATATCATTGGCAATCAATTTAATTTCATCTGTAGATGCATCTATTAAGATACATTCAAGAATTGCCATTGTAGTTCTGGTAGGAACTGCTTTCGATACAATATTTACACCATGTAATAAATCAGATTTTGAACAAATCAGTTTCATTTTTCAGATAGCTCCTTTCCGGTCATAAAAAATAATATTATATAAAACATTTTCTTAATCATAATATTAAAGACTGTTCATAAGTGAATAACCTTGTAATCACTGATTAATTAAGTCTTTAACCTTAATCTTATACCTTGATATTCAGTGAAAAAGCAGAGGATTGAATATTGATAAGCTGTGAATTAATTTGGGTTAATCTTTTTCTTAATCACTTCAATCTGGTTTTTTATTACTTCATTGCTCTGGATTTCAGCTTCAATTTTCTTAATTCCGTGGATAACTGTTGAATGATCTCGTCCTCCAAGGAATGAACCAATTGCTTCCTGAGATGCATCTGTCATGTTTTTGGCAAGATACATGGCAATCATACGAGGCTTTGCAATTTCATTGCTGCGGTTTTTAGAAAGAATCTGGTCAAAGGAAATCTGAAAATGATCACAAACAATCTCAACAATTAATTGTAATGTGATTTCCTTTGGCTTGTTCGGATTAATAATATTCTGTAACTCGTGTGCAGCAACTTCAGTTGTAATTTCATTATTCGTAAGTCTTGAAAAAGCAATCAGTTTATTGAGTGCTCCTTCAAGCTCACGAATATTTGATTTGATGTTTGTGGCAATATAGTTAAGAACTTCGTCAGAAAGATTTATTTCTTCCTGTTCTTCTTTCTTTCTTAAAATTGCCATTCGGGTTTCATAATCAGGAGATCCGATATCTGCCATCAGACCCCACTCGAATCTGGAACGAATTCGTTCTTCAAGTGTTTCCATATCTTTTGGAGGCTTGTCCGATGTAAGAATAATCTGTTTTCCGTTAGAATGAAGTACATTAAAGGTGTGGAAAAACTCTTCCTGAGTACTTTCTTTTCCTATTATAAATTGTACATCATCAATCATCAGTACATCGACTGTACGATATTTTTCACGGAGCTTAGTCATTGCATTTGCATTACCTGAGCGAATGGAGTCGATTACTTCGTTTGTAAAAATCTCTGATGTAACATAGAGAATTCTTGCTTCAGGATTCTGCTCGAGAATAAAATTGCCGATTGCATGCATCAAGTGCGTTTTGCCAAGTCCCGGTCCTCCATAGATATAGAGAGGATTGTAAGTATCTCCGGGTGATTCCGCAACTGCGAGTGATGCAGATTGTGCAAAACGGTTATTGCCACCAACGACAAATTTTTCAAATGTATAATTCGGATTGAGTCCGGAACGATCAATTACTTCTGCAGATGTAACGGTCTTTGCAGCCTTCGGCTTCATATTCTTTCTCTGCTCGGGCCCGATTAACTCAATCTTATAATCAATACCGGTTTGTTCTGTGATAATTACCTTGAGTGCTTTTAAATATTTATTTGTAATGTAGTTAACAGCAAGCTGTTCCTCACAGGGAATGTAAAGTGTGTTATTTTCAATACTTTCAATTTTCAGCGGCTGTATCCATGCTTCAAAAGAAACATCTGTTAATTCAAAATCTTCCTTCAAAGTTAATAGGATTTTTTCCCACTTTTCTTCTACTAATTCCATCGTTTTACCTTACCTTCCAGAATGCTTGGGTAGACTTGCGCATACTTATCTATAATAATAAACTAATTCAATAAAATTATCAATGAGAAAAAAGAACCGCATTTGATCGAATGATACACTATTAATATAAGAAGTAATCAGGTTATCAACTTTTATTAACATTATTTCACACTGATTCTGTTAATAAAAATATGTTATCCACATATTATTAACGATATTTGTGGATAATGTTGATGATTGTTTTACCAATGTTATTAAGAAAAGCACGATTATTATTGACTTTACGATTTTTTTTGTTATAATGTAAAGGACGCTTTTATCACAGAAAAGGAGGTGTTTCCCGATGAAGATGACATTTCAACCGAAAAAGAGATCTAGATCTAAGGTCCATGGTTTTCGTAAAAGAATGAGTACAGCAGGCGGAAGAAAAGTATTGGCTGCAAGAAGATTAAAAGGAAGAAAGAAATTATCAGCATAATCGCGTAGGCCACAACTATTTGTGGTCTTTCTTCTTTTTATGGAACTTTATTGTAGAAAAGTAAGGATGCGTGCGTTCATGAAATTTTCGGATTCATTAAAGAAAAACAGAGATTTTCAACAGGTCTATCATTTCGGAAAATCTTATGCAAACAAATATCTGGTAATGTACGTATTGAAGAACGAAACACAATACAATCGTCTGGGTATTAGTGTTAGTAAAAAGGTAGGTAATAGTGTTGTAAGGCACCATCTCACCAGACTGATCAGAGAGGTGTATCGGTTACATGAAGAGACATTTAATAGTGGTTTAGATGTTGTAATCATTGCGAGAGTTTCTGCAAAGGATATCACATATCATCAGATGGAGGATGCTGTGATGCACCTCGCAAATCTTCACAAGATCATACATGAAAATCATTTGAGTGAATGATTATGTTGAAAAAAATACTTATGTATCTGATTAAGTTTTATCAAAAGAATATCTCACCTTATAAGGGGACAAGGTGTCCGTATTTTCCTTCTTGTTCAGCCTATGGCATGGAGGCAATTGAAAAGCATGGTGCCATAATAGGAAGCGTCCTGGCAGCTTGGAGAATCCTGCGCTGTAATCCTTTTTCAAAAGGTGGTTATGACCCGGTTCCGGATAAAATAAATGTCCGGGACATGTATCGTAAATTTAGGAGGAAATCTCATTGACTGAAATTATTATGACCCAGTATTCGGGGGCGATTCTCGGTCCGATTGCAAAAGTCCTTGGATGGATTATGAATTGGGTGTTTGTTTTCTTATCCAACATTGGAATCGAGAATATCGGTTTAGCGATTATCTTATTAACTGTATTGATTTATACCTGTATGATTCCTTTGACATTCCAACAGCAGAAGTTTTCTATGATGTCAAAGCGTATGAATCCTGAGCTTCAGGAGATTCAGAAGAAGTATAAGGGGAAGAAAGATCAGGAATCTCAGATGAAGATGTCTGATGAGACAAAAGCGGTTTATGATAAGTATGGTGTATCACCTACCGGAAGTTGTCTTCAGATTATTATTCAGTTTCCGATTCTTTTGGCATTGTTTCGTGTGATAAATAATATTCCTGCGTATGTAGGAAGTGTAAAAAGCGTATTTACTCCATTGGTTAATGGTATCATGGGAACTGCAGGTTATTCTGCAACTATGGATACGCTTGTAAATACATTAAAGCTTAATCTTAAGAATGTTGATTTTTCAGGAGCGAATGGTTCGAATTATATCATTGATGCATTGTATAGTTTAAATTCTGCCGGTTGGGAAACACTTCACGAAAGTTTTCCGCCGCTTGCAACAACCATCGATTCTGTCCATGAACAGATTAATCATTTTAATTATTTCCTTGGACTGAATATTTCAAACTCTCCTTTGACAACAATTACAACTTCTTTTAAGAATCATAGTTACCTGTTGATGATCGCTGCATTGTTGATTCCTTTATTTGCATATTTGACACAGGTATTGAATATTAAGCTTATGCCTCAGGCAACATCAGACGATGCAAATGATCAGATGGCTCAGCAGATGAAGACAATGAATCGTGTGATGCCTCTGTTTTCATTAATTTTTACATTTACTGCTCCGGTTGGTCTTGGTATTTACTGGATTGCGAGTGCTCTTGTTCGTCTTGTACAACAGATTGCCATTAATAAATATTTCGATTCAATCAGTATGGATGATATGATTGAAAAGAATCGCGAGAAAGCTGAAAAAAAAGCGGCAAAGCGTCGTGAGAAAATGGGAGTTTATCAGAACCAGATTTATTCTGCTGCAAGTATGAATACGAAGCGTAATACAAATCTTAATTCTTCAATCTCATCAGATGAAAAGAATGCTAAGGTTCAGAAAGCTTACGAAACTGCTCAGAAAGCAAAAAATGTGAATCCAAACAGTTTGACTGCGAAAGCAAATTTAGTTAAAGAGTTTAATGAGAAAAATAATAAATAGGGGGGTTGTATCATGGATTATATTGAGATCAAGGGAAAGACACTTGATGATGCGATTACAAATGCATCACTTGAGTTGGGAGTGACAAGTGATCAGCTTGATTATGAGATTATTGAAAAGGGTAGTTCCGGATTTTTAGGAATTAATAAAAAGGATGCAATTATCAAGGCGCGCAAAAAAGTGGTAGTTGCTGAAGCTGCTCCGGTTGTAGAAAAAAAGAAAGAGGAGAAAAAGGTTGAAGCTGTAAGTACACCTGTTGTTGAGAAAAATGTTGCTAAGGAAAAAGCAGCTCCTTCGGTTTCATCTGATGAACTTGAGAAGCTTGTAAAAGACTTCCTTGCCCAGGTTTTTGCTGCTATGAAGCTTGAGGTTGAGATTATTACAAAATACAACGCTGATGATAAGGTAATTGATGTTGAATTTAAAGGACCTGAGATGGGTGTATTAATCGGAAAGCGCGGCCAGACACTTGATTCGTTGCAGTATCTTACCAATCTTGCTGTTAATAAGCAGTCAGATAGTTATGTGAAGGTGAAGCTTGATACAGAGGATTATCGCAAGAGAAGAAAAGAAACATTAGAAAACCTTGCGAAGAATATTGCATATAAGGTAAAGCGTACTAAGCGTCCGGTTTCTTTGGAGCCGATGAATCCTTTTGAAAGAAGAGTCATTCATTCTGCACTTCAGAATGACAAGTATGTTTCAACACACTCTGAAGGTGAAGAACCTTACAGACATGTAGTTGTTACCTTAAAGAAATAGTTGTAGCTTTTTCAATAATATGTAATGATAGTAGTCGGATAGTTTTTCTATCCGACTATTTTTTCGATTTGATTTTTGGAGGTATTATGCGTACAGATACAATTGCTGCAATTGCAAGTGGAATGTCCACCGGTGGTATCGGGATTATTCGAGTGAGTGGGCCGGACGCTCTTGAAATTGTAGATTCTGTTTTTTTACCGAAAAAGAAAAATAAGTGTTTGTCAGATTGCAGTACCTATACGATGCATTATGGACACATTGTTGATGGTAAGAATTCAAAAGAATGCAAAATAATTGATGAGGTCATTGTGTTAATAATGAAAGCACCGCACAGTTATACAGCAGAAGATGTTGTTGAAATTGATTGCCATGGTGGTGTGCTTGTTTTAAAAAAAATATTACAATTATTAATTCATGCCGGCGCCCGGATAGCAGAGCCCGGTGAATTTACAAAGCGTGCTTTTTTGAATGGAAGAATTGATCTTAGTCAGGCAGAATCTGTTATGGATATTATCCAGGCAAAAAATCAGTTTGCACTTGAGAGTTCCATTAAACAGTTACAAGGCTCTGTGAAAAATAAAGTTTTGGAGCTGAGAGATATCATTCTTCATGAAACTGCATTTATTGAAGCAGCTTTGGATGATCCTGAGCATTATGAGTTGGATGGATACGGAGAAAAACTATCTCCGATTGTTGATAATGTAATACTTCAAATTCAAGAGTTACTTCGTAGTTCTGACAATGGAAGGATATTAAAAGAGGGAATTTCAACAGTGATTGTCGGAAAACCAAATGCCGGAAAATCTTCTTTGTTAAATATGCTGTTGGGATGTGAACGGGCAATTGTTACTGATATTGCAGGTACTACTCGTGATATTTTAGAGGAACAATTGAATCTTGACGGTATATGTTTAAATATGATTGATACTGCCGGAATTCGTGATACAGATGATAAGGTTGAACAGATTGGTGTTGAGCGGGCGAAGCAGTATGTCAGCGCGGCAGATTTAGTTTTATATGTTGTTGATTCATCTCGTCCTTTTGATCAGGATGATGATGAGATAATTGATTTAATTCGTGAAAAAAAGGTAATTGTTTTATTTAATAAATGTGATCTGGATTCTGTAATTGATGAAAGTCAGTTGAAAGAAAGGCTTGATTTTCCTTTTATTTATTGCTCCGCAAAAGAAGGAAATGGATTAACAGAATTGCATGATCAGATAAAAGAATTGTTTTTTGTTGGAGAGTTGTCTTATAATGATGAAGTATATATTACGAATCTGCGACACAAGGAATGCCTGATTCAGGCAGCTGAAAGTTTAGTTTTGGTGAAACAGAGTATCAATGATTGTGTTCCTGAAGATTTCTATACCGTGGATTTGTTAAATGCATACGGACAGCTTGGTCTCATTATTGGTGAGTCTGTAACAGATGATTTGGTAGATAAAATTTTCCATGATTTTTGTATGGGTAAATAATTTGAATTGAGGTTTTGATATGCCTGTTATTGAAGAGTATTATGATGTGTGTGTTGTAGGCGCCGGACATGCCGGTTGTGAAGCAGCACTTGCATGTGCAAGACTTGGTCTTGAGACAATTGTTTTTACTGTCAGTGTAGATAGTATTGCTATGATGCCTTGTAATCCGAATATTGGAGGAAGCTCCAAGGGTCATCTTGTAAAAGAAATTGATGCTTTGGGTGGACAGATGGGTATCAATATTGATAAGACTTTTATTCAGTCAAAGATGTTGAATAAATCAAAGGGACCTGCTGTTCATTCTCTTCGTGCTCAAGCGGATAAAGCGGATTACAGTCGTTGTATGAGACAGACTTTGGAAAGTCAGGAACATTTGACGATTCGTCAGGCTGAGGTTGCTTCTATTATTGTTGAGAATGATAGGTTAACAGGCGTTACCACAGTTTCCGGAGCAATTTATCACTGTAAAGCGGCAGTGTTATGTACAGGTGTTTATTTAAAATCAAGATGTCTGTACGGAGATGTTGTTACTCATACCGGACCAAATGGTTTGCAGGCAGCGAATTATTTGACGGATTCATTAATAGAGCATGGAATTGAGGTTCGCCGTTTTAAAACAGGAACACCTGCTCGTATTGATAAAAACTCAATTGATTTTTCAAAGATGACAGAGCAGTTAGGTGATGAGAGAATTGTTCCTTTTTCATTTACGACTGATCCGGAGTCAATACAAAAGGAACAGGTTTCCTGTTGGTTAACCTATACAAATGAACAGACGCATGAAATCATTCGTGCGAACCTGGATCGATCACCCTTGTATTCAGGTGTGATTGATGGTGTTGGGCCTCGCTATTGTCCTTCTATTGAAGATAAGGTTGTAAGATTTGCTGAGAAGAACAGACATCAGTTGTTTGTGGAACCTGAGGGTCTTTTTACAAATGAAATGTATATTTCCGGCATGTCATCTTCATTACCTGAAGATGTTCAGTATGCAATGTATCGAACAGTTCCGGGACTTGAAAATTGTAAGATTGTTCGAACTGCGTATGCAATTGAATATGATTGTTTTAATCCCAACCAGTTAAAACCGTCCTTAGAATTCAAGAACATTCACGGACTTTTTAGTGGTGGTCAGTCAAATGGCAGCTCGGGTTA
>JAQXMB010000071.1 GCA_029012425.1 bacterium
GGTAGATATCCTTTCCGGTATAGACCTCCTGAACTGCCTTATTTCCAACTTTTCCCGCGTAATGCTTACACTGGATTGCATAAGACTCACCGTCTTTCATTGCAAGCACATCGACCCCATGGTCTCCGCTTCCGCTCGTCACCTCAACATTTCGAAAACCGTTCCGATACAGAAGCTCTGCGCAGAACTGTTCAAAGGTATGCCCATCCATATCGTCAATCTGATGCTCATTATAGCCGTAAATCTTCCTGTGCCGGCGAATCACGCCCCATATCTTTGCAATGATATACACAACAAAAGCTGCCGCAGCTGCCCGGGGGTATAACCAAAATAATCCCCACACGACAGCTGCAAGCAGCAAGCCTTCTACGAATCTCTTCACCCATTACTCCTTCATACAACAGCAAGTAGTATCTCTTTCAAAAGTCTGCCCGCGCACTACTCCTCATAATCAGACAAAAGTGAAAAATGCGGATAATATGTAAACATTGCTTTTCCAAGCAGCTGTTTTTTGTTCACATAAGTGTATTTCTGTGCCGCTTCCATAGAATCTGCAAGCCCGTTCTCGTAGGCTTCCTCCGCCCAATAGCGGGCATCCAAGGATACATTTCGGTTATCACCGAGCATCAGATAGCTATCCTTTGGCACATCAAAGACATATCCGTCATTCTCAATTTCCCACTCCTCCGGCAAATATCGCTCAACAAGCGGTTGATCCGAACCATTAATATAAATCTTGGCATCACGAATCTCAACATGTTCCCCCGGAAGACCAATCAGGCGTTTGATATAGTTTTCAGATTCATCCTGAGGATTTTTGAAAATAACAACATCAAATCGCTCCGGCTCGTGGAATTTGTATGCAAGACGATTACCAAACAGGCGGTCTCCAACATCAATCAGATTCTCCATTGACGCAGTAGGTACCATTGCATTGACAAGCACAACTTCTGTCAAAAACAGCGAAATCAAAACCGCCGCCACGATCACTTCCACCCAGCTAATCAATTCTCGTAAAAATGAAGTGGATTCTTCTTTTTTCTCTGGCTCTTTCGCCTCCGGATTACCATTTTGCGTCATTTCTTTGTTCTCTATTTCCATCGGTTCCATTTCATCTGCTCCTTACCGAATTTCATCCTCGTTACAAGGAATTAATAATGGGTTCCAGATACGCTTTCATTTTCAGATAATGCTCTTCCCGAATAATGATTTTTCGTCCCTGTCGCCCAATAAGACCTTCTTCCTCCATATTTTTGACTGCACGGTTGACTGTCTTTACGCTCATACCGCTGCGTTCCGCCAGATCCTGACGACTCACCTGGGTACTATACTCGCCATCATGTCCAAACTGTTCATAATTCTTAATAAACATATAGATTATGCGGTCTCTTCCCTGTAAAAACAAAAACACGCGTCCTCTACGGTTCTGATCAAGCAGAGAACTTCCCATTGCCTGCACTTCCATGCGAAGCGCATTTTTATCCTCCCAGATCCAACGCTCAAAATTCACTTTTGTCATCACGAGCATCGTGCAGGGAGTGACAGTCATGAGTGTTGTCATATACAGTGGAATATCGGAAAAAATCTCCATCGCACCAAACGCCCATACCGGATCAAACCATATATAATCATAGGCATTTCCACGAATCCGGTAATTAATCGCACGCACCGTCCCGCTCACAAGAATATAGACGCGGTCAACGGGGGCATTTTCATCGATGAATACGGATTTCGCTTCTTTTTTTACAACCTTCATGGATTCAAACACCCAGCGGGGCGCATGACTCAGATAGCGGTTGAGATATGCACCTTCCTTGCCATCCAATGTTGCAAGGAAGGACATCAAACTATTTATTTCCTGTTGAGAATCTACATGTTTGTTCATTTCTTTCACGCGTAAACCGGCAACTATACAAGTGCGTCTCCAATTGATGTCCCGATTGTTCCTTCCGGCATTGCAACGCCAAAATTGTCTGCAATGGTTGCTCCAATCACAGCAAAGCTGTCTGTCTCCGGAAGTTTACCGAAGCCTGTCATTGAAGGAGAATATGCCAAAAACGGAACCTTCTCTCGTGTGTGATCTGTTCCTGTATAGGTCGGATCATTGCCATGATCTGCCGTGATAATGAGTAGATCGTCGTCCCGAAGCTCCTCCAGAAGAATACCGAGCTTCTCATCAAATCGCTCAATTTCCTTACCATATCCGATCGGATCTCTGCGATGTCCCCACAGAGCGTCAAAATCTACCAGATTCACAAAGCAAAGTCCTTCGAAATCCTTCTTTGCAATCTCAATCGTCTGCTCCATTCCATGAACCGAAGATGTGGAACGATGGCTTTCGGTAATACCTTCGCCAACAAAAATATCATTGATTTTTCCGACAGAGATCACATCATATCCTGCGTCCTTGAGTGCATTAAGTGCAGTCGGTCCGGTCGGCTTCAACGCATAATCATGGCGATTGCTCGTGCGCACAAACTCGCCCTTTTTCTTTCCAACATAAGGCCGTGCAATGACACGACCAACCAGCCACTCGTCCTTCATCGTAAGTTCTCTTGCAATCTCACAATATTTGTAGAGATTATCAAGTCCCATCGTCTCCTCATTACCGCAAATCTGAAGCACAGAATCCGCAGAGGTGTAGACAATCATTGCACCTGTTTCTATCTCTTCTTCCGCAAGCTCATCCAGAATTTCAGTTCCGCTTGCCGACTTATTGCCGATGATGCGACGATTGCAGCGCTTTTCAAGCTCTTCAATCAACTCTTTGGGAAATCCGGTCTCTGTAAAGGTTATAAATGGTTTTTTTGTATGAATTCCCATCATCTCCCAGTGTCCGGTCATTGTATCTTTTCCATTACTTGTCTCGCGAAGGGAAGCATAATATCCAAGCGGCCGCTCCACCGGCGCAACCTGCTTTAACTCCTTTAAATTTGCAAGACCAAGCTTCTGTAGATTCGGGATGGCAAACGAGTCCATACACTCGCTGATATGGCCGAGTGTATCAACACCAACATCTCCGAATTTCTCTGAATCGTCCATTGCACCGATTCCCATCGAATCGATGACTATTGTAAAAATGCGTCTGTATTTATGCTCCATCTAATCACTTCCTATTATTCTGATGCCTTAACAATCTTAACAATACGGCTGGTTCCAAGACGGCTTGCTCCAAGCTCCATGAAACGCTCCGCATCTGCAATGCTGCTGATTCCACCGGCGGCTTTCATCTTCACGCCCGCTCCGATATGCTTTGAAAACAGCTCAATGTCCTCAAAAGTAGCACCTGCGGTAGAAAATCCGGTAGAGGTCTTGATATACTCTGCACCTGACTCAGTTACAAGCTCGCACATCTTAATCTTCTCCTCGTCCGTCAAAAGGCAGGTCTCAATGATCACTTTCAAAAGCTTTCCGCCACAAGCTTCTTTGATCTGCTTGATCTCATCCAAAACATAATCATACTCTTTTGCCTTTAACATACCGACATTGATTACCATATCAATCTCGTCTGCTCCGTTTGCAACAGCATCCCTCGTCTCAAATACCTTGGTAGCCGTCGAATGATTTCCGTTCGGAAATCCGATCACGGTACAAACCTTGATCTTACCCTGCATATATTCGCTTGCCTGCTTTACATAGCAGGGGGGAATACATACCGATGCGGTCTCATATTTCATCGCATCGTCGCACAGTGCTTTAATCTCATCCCAAGTACTTGTCTGTAATAATAATGTATGGTCACAAACTGCTAAAATATCCTTAATTTCCATGTTTTCCTCCAAACTATCTTGTTATTCCAACTTTGTTTCTCTCAGTCAGCGACTGTACGCTCACTGAGACGAAATGGTCTCATACACCACCGAAAGAAGCAGGCGTCCTATCTGACTGCGTTCTAATTCCGGTATTAAGCTAAATTATCCGGTCCAAAACCAAACGGAAGCAATTCCTTTAAGGTATAGCGTTCCCAGGTAATTGTTTCGCTGTTATTCACATCCTGCGCCTTTCCAAGCAATACAATAAACTTCTCATAATCCGTAAACTCACGCATCACCTGACGACAAACCCCACACGGTGCACAAACCTCCAAAGATTTTGCATCCTCCGGGCCACCGACAATTGCTATTGCGGAAAAATCCCGCACACCTTCACTGACCGCTTTGAAAAAAGCGGTGCGCTCTGCGCAGTTGGTAGGGGTATATGCCGCATTTTCGATATTGCATCCACGGAACACAGTTCCGTCAGCCGTTAAAAGTGCTGCTCCCACTTGAAAGTGGGAGTACGGCGTATATGCATTTTTTCTTGCTTCGATTGCCTCCGCAACCAAAAATTTCTCATTCATATGCTATCTCCTATCTGAATTGAACGGTTCAAATCCATTTGACGGACATCCTATCTCGCTCCCTTGTCATAAGGGATTCCCTCTGCCTTCGGAGCATGTGAATTCTTAGATGTAAATGCAAGAATAATCATAGATGCGATAAAGGGCATCATGCTGTAAACATTCTTTGACCATCCAAGCTGCGCAAGCACGGTAGAGTCCGCGATGTTTGCAAGAGACTTAAACACGGCAAAGAACAATGCAGCCCCTGCAATACGATACGGCTTCCACTGTCCGAAAATCATAACCGCCAGAGCAAGGAAACCTGCTCCGGCAACTCCAACCTCAAAATTCCAGGTCGATACCGAAGGAACGATATAAGCAAGTCCTCCGAGTCCGCCGAGCGCGCCGGAAATCATCACGCCGGTATAACGCCAACGGTAAACATTGATTCCGACAGAATCTGCTGCCTGGGGATGCTCACCGCAGGCGCGGAGACGAAGTCCCCACTTGGTCCGGAACAAAAACAGTGATGCAATCACCAGCAACACAATACCTACAATAATAAAAATATTAATTGTAAACGGTCCAATCTTATAAATAAAGGCAGAATTATCAAAACTAAGTTTTGCGGAAGCAGCTCCATTTCCGCTTGATGCAGAATTGTTATATGCTTTTACAATGACAATCGCAATCGCGGTTGCGAGCATATTCAGTGCGGTTCCACCGATTGTCTGATCCGCTTTTAAGGTAATTGCAGAAAATGCCAAAAGCAGTGAGTATAGGACTCCTGCAACCATACTTGTCAAAATTGCTAATGCAACCATTGCAGGTGCCGGAATGGTTGCGCCAAAAAGCGAGAGTACAAACACACCTGCCAGACCACCGATTGCCATAATACCTTCGAGCGCAATGTTGATGACACCGCTTCGCTCAGAAAACATACCGCCGAGGGCTACCAACATCAATACAACTGCATAAAGTAATGTATACTTAATTAACAAAATCATGCTTATTTGCCCTCCTTACCGGATTTTTTCTTTGCAAAGAAATTGATTGCAACTCCCTTGAACAATGCAACGAATGCACACAGATAAATGATTACGGCCACAATCAAATCTGCAATCTCAGGCTGATAAAACTTTGTCGGAAGATAAGCACCACCAACAGAAATATGAGCGACAAAAATCGCAGAGAACACAACGCCAATCGGATTACTCATTGCAAGAAGTGCAACCGGAATACCGTTAAATCCGATTGCAGGAAGTGCTGTCGCAACCTGCGGGTTCCACTCAGAAGCTCCTGAAAGGAAATAGAGACCTGCACCGATACCTGCAAGCGCTCCGGCAATTGCCATAGACAATACGATATTGCGTTTCTCATTGATACCGGCATAGCGGGCTGCTTCCTTATTAAATCCACATGCCTTAAGCTCAAATCCAAAGGTTGTCTTGTTGAGGAGAATGTAAATAATAATTGCAATCAAAATTGCAATAAAAATCGCAATCGTCGTTGAGCTTGTCTTAAAAATTTTGTTCAGTCCCAAATCAGGAATCACAGACTGGGGTGCTGCAGATGTCAGCTTTTTAGTTCGAGTTGTTTTCTGATCGTAGAGTACTCCGCCAAATCCCGTGTAGAGAAGCTCGTTAACCAAAAATAGTCCAATCCAGTTGAACATGATTGAGGTGATTACCTCGTTCACATTGAAGTATGCCTTAAAGATACCGGGAACGGCACCCCAGATTGCTCCACTGATCATAGCAACAAGCAGACATACATACCACGGAAGCTGCAACACAATTGCCGAATACAAAGCGCCAAACACACCAATAGTGTACTGTCCGGCTGCTCCGATGTTAAACAGGCCTGTCTTAAAAGCAAACGCAACCGAAAGACCTGTCATAATCAGCGGCGCCGCCTGCGTAATCTCACTTCCGATTCCCTTGGGTTTTAAGAAAAATCCACCCTTAATAATTCTTGAAAAACCATCTACCGCATTTTCTGAATTAATGCAGCAGAGAATAATAAATCCTACCAAAAGTCCAATTACGATACATACAAGTGAAGCACCGATGGACAGAAGGAGATCTTTTCTCTTTTCACTCATGTTCGTTCCCCCTTGTCTACACATGCGCAGGCACTTCGTCTCGTTTTGCACCTGCCATATACAGTCCCAATTCCTCAACCGTAATCTCCTGCGGATCAAGCTGACCAACCAGTTCACCCTCGTACATCACAAGAAT
>JAQXMB010000072.1 GCA_029012425.1 bacterium
ATCCCGTGTTTCAAGTGGAACCGGCAGTATTATGTGCAGACAAGCTGTTGTCACACACTATTTGAACTGGATCCGGATGTCGGAGAGGATATTCTCTATGATGAGAAGGTCGAAATTCTGCCGAAGCATTTGACCAGAATCAAACAGGGCAGTTATTGCGGTTCCTGCAAAAGCTGCAAAAACTGTGGCTATGAAACATCCGAGGATTTTGAGTTCTGCCCGAAGTGCGGCGAGCGGTTTTGAAAATGATACCGGATGATTACTGCGAAACTGGTGAATCTGATTGAGGCAGTAAGGTCGGTGAATACACGGTAGGTTTCCTCCTGTCGCATATTCTGTCACAATCGTTGTTCTATGATAGCCCATGACAACCATCGGAAAACTTTTGTAAAATCAGATGATGCATGTATAATATAGACAGCGAGAATATTAGGAAGAAAAGCACACAAGAAGCTTGAATAAACACAGGTAGGTGAATCAGATTGCTTGTCAGGAAAGAAAAACAATTCCAGATTATTACGGCCGGTATTGGTCTTAGTAAATACATACAGTATTATAATATATGCTTTCCTGATAAGGACTCATTTACGGCTTCGTATACCATGATGCCGAATGCGTGTGGAACGGTGTCGATTGCGTTTGACGGAATAAGCGTAAAAACAGAATTGTGGGGAGCGTCCTTGAATACCTATACACTTGGCGTGGAACCAAATGGATATCAGGTGCTTGTGCTGATTAAGTTGACGCATGTAGGACTTTTTCAGCTTACAAGACAAAACCAGGCAAATCTGATTGATCAGCGTATGAATCTCGAGGATATTGATGCGAAGCTGTATCGGGAATTAACAGATGCATTTGTTTTTTCAGAATCCGTAGATGACATGGTGAATCGTTTTGAAAAAATCTTGTATCGACGAATGGAACAGGATTTTGTTTCAGAAACCATCATCCATGCCACATCTTTGATAAATAGGAATCACGGAATGATGAGGGTTCGTGAAGTGGCGAATGAAACAGGGTATTGTGAGCGACAGCTCAATCGCCTGTTTCAAAATCAGGTGGGAATGAGTACGAAACAGTATCTGGGCCTGACAAGATTTAATTATCTGCTTCAAAATATTCAATTGTCGCCGCTTCTTTTTTCTGCATTATCGCAAGAAGTCGGATATTTTGATCAGTCACACATGGATAAGGATTTTAAAAAAATCAGTGGGATATCTCCATTGGAGTATCGAAGTAACATGTCGGATTTTTACTATGACGGAAGTGAGAAAGCTGATATGCTTCTATACAAAACAAATGGAGGAAAAAATAATGGAAATTAAGTATCAGGGATGTCTCTTATCAGTAAAGGACATGGAGGCATCAAAACAGTTTTATCAGGAAGTATTAGGACAGAAGATCATCATGGATATTGGTGTTCATGTTTCTTTTGAAGGCTTTTCACTGCAGCAGGGATATGCCGAACTGGTTGGAATACCTGAGGAGAATGTACTGACAAAGGCGCACAATTTCCAATTGTATTTTGAGTTGGAAGATCTGGACAAGATATATGAAGACTTGAAGAAAAAGAAGGAAATACAGTGGGTACATGAAATCAAGGAATACCCTTGGGGGCAGCGAGATCTTCGCATCTATGATCCGGATATGCACATTGTTGAGATTGCCGAGAGCATGGAAAGCGTTATCAAAAGATTCCTCAGTCATGGAATGACCGTTGAGGAGATTGCTGAGCGTACCATGTACCCGGTGGATGTTTTGAAGGGCTTTATGGGTCTTGCGTAGGATGCTTCCGCCGATTTGATTTTTGAAAGAAATGGCACCTATTGACTAGATGGTCAATGGGTGCTATTATTATTCTAAAGAATTGACTGGACAGTCAACATAAAGTATGATGGAAGCGGAGGATGATATGTCACTCGAAACCTTTGAGAAATTATCAGAAGAGAAGAAGGAATTGATTGTTTCGACCGGAATAAAGGAGTTTTCGCAGAAATCCTATAAGGAAGTAAGCACCGACAGCATCACGAAAAAGTGTGGTATTTCAAAAGGGATTCTGTTCCACTATTTTGGTTCGAAAAAGAATTATTATCTGTATTGTTTGAAAAAATCATTGGAACGGTTGACCGCCCGAACAGAGGATGTGAACGATAATGATTTTTACGGTATTATTTTTTCAAGCATGAATCGCAAGCTGGCCCTGTGCACGCAGTATCAGGATGAAATGCATCTGGTCAATATGGCATCGCGTGACGCTTGCGCAGAGGTGGAAACAGAAAAAGTTGAGGTGATTCGCACATACATGGCAGCAACTCAGGCACAGTCGGCGCAGGTGCTGCAAAAGGCGATTGAAACCCTGCCGATGGACGAGGGAAAGAAGACGCGGATGACAGTTCTTGGACTTCAGATTTATGTCAATGCTGTGATGAACCAATATCTGGCGAGATATCAGCAGACGCCGGATCAGTTTTTTGCAGACAGTGAGAAGATAAAAGGGGAATTAAAAGAACACTTAGATGTCATGTTATATGGGATTTGCAAATAAGGAGGATATACTTTGAAGAACATCGGACTTTTGAAAGCAATGAAGCTTTGCAAGGATTACGAAAAGATGAGCGAGGAACAAAAGCAGGAAATCCGTAAAAAAAGGCTAGAGGATATTGTAAAACATGCAAGAGAACACAGTCCTTACTACAAGACCCTTTATCAGAATGTGCCGCAGGACTATAAGCTGACAGACTTGCCGCCGACAAATAAGAAGACACTCATGCAAAACTGGGATGACTGGGCATGTGACAGAGAGATTTCATTAGAAGAAGTAGAACGCTTTATGAAAAATACAGACAATATCGGTCGAAAGATACGGAAGAAATACCTGGTATTTACAACCTCCGGTTCAACCGGAAATCCGCTCGTTTCGATTTATGATAAAACTGCCAACAATGTGATGAGCGCAATCGGTGTTTGCCGCAGCTATGCCAGAGGAGAAGATTTGAAGGCATTTATCAAAAGAGGTGGAAAGAGTATTGGCGTGTTTGCCGACGAAGGGTTTTATCTGGGGAACAGCAGCATCCGCGCAAGACTTCGGACGATGCCGTGGAAAAAGAAGCAGCTTGCGGTATCGAGTGCCCTGTATCCGACTGCGCAGATTGTCAGGCAGTTGAATGAATTTCAGCCGGATATGCTTGGCGGATATCCTTCAAACCTTGAGCTTTTGATTGACGAAGCCAAGGAGGGAAGACTGAACATCTCGCCTGTAATCATAATGACAGGGGGCGAATACTTATCTGACAATCTAAGAAAGAGACTTGCCGAGACCTTTCACTGTTATGTACAGACCTCCTATTCCTGCACAGAAGGCGGAACGATGGCCTGTGAGTGCAGAAAGCAGCATTTTCATATCAATGATGACTGGGTGATTGTAGAGCCGGTGGATGCACAGGGAAATCCTGTGCCGGATGGTGTGCAGGCAGATAAAATCTATCTGACGAATCTGTATAATTTCACACAGCCGTATATTCGCTATGAGGTGACAGACCGCGTGATTATGCATCACGAGCCGTGCGGTTGTGGAAATCCAGCACCATGGCTTGAGCTCGAGGGCAGAAATGATGATGTCACAAGCTTTATCGAAGACGGCAAAGAGATGAAAGTGGCGCCGCTTGCAATTTATGCGGTTTTAAAAGAGGTTCATAGTATTCGAAGATTTCAGGTGCTTGTGCATCCCAACAATAAAGTGGAGCTTCGCATCGAAGAGAAGGATGGCGTAAGTAAAGCAGAGGCATTTGAAGCAGCCAAAAGAAGCCTTGAAGCGTTCCTTTCGACCCAGAATATTCATGCGGTAACAATCACACTTTCGGAAGAATTGCCGAAACAGAATGCGAAAAGCGGTAAGTTTAAGCATATCATAAACGCTGAATAAAATCAGGTGATTAGAATGGGTATGATGTGATATCGTTAGCGCAGAGTCGTTCTTGAATACAATAGGAG
>JAQXMB010000073.1 GCA_029012425.1 bacterium
TCCTCCCTTATCTTCTTTCATTTTCTCGGCTGTATCGGTGCCGTCACCCCATCGTGCAGTTATGTATCTTTGTTTTCCTGCACAACATAATTCATCATATCATAAAACCGGTTAGCATTCAATTACAATTGTAGCAGAATCTAGAAATTCCAACGATTTTTCAACGAAAAACACCATTTCTGGCAACAACTGACTTTTTTACCAGTTTATGCGAAGTCCCTTCGGATAATGATTCTTGATTACTCCGGATGAGGCTTTTCCCCAGCCAAGTGACACCCCTTCACTCGTAATCAATACCCAGCCTTTTAACTCAGGCGGACAGTTCAAGGTCTCTCCCCGAAGGAACCGCTCCGGTTCCGTTGTCTCAAAGCTTACCGTCACCTCCTCCGCCCGAAGGGCGAGTGCCAATGCATGCGACGGCTCAAAGCGATTCTTTTTTCTTGTGCCAAGATGCAGTCCGGGACGAAGTACCTTCTGCCCTTTGATATCCGGCTGTTCCATCGGCATCAGATAGAGCTGATCTCCAAAGACGGTTCGTTTTCCACTCAGTTCAACTGTCAGCGTATCCTTTGCAAATTCCTCGAATTCCTTCCACTCCTCGCCTCGTTTCTCTTTTTTCTTAGGCGGTGATGTCCACACATCCGGCACTTCAACAGACTCACCTTTTTTCCGGAAACGCGCAACAAAATGCCCTTCACCCTGCTGCTTATGCGGCCAGATACGACCGGTGCCCTCCACACTTCCATCCGAAATACCAAGCATTCTCGTATCAATTGCAGAAAGCACGGCATCCGCATAGGTGTCAAGCATCCAGATCACCATCTCCTCATCCTCCGCCGGAGCAAAGGTACAGGTTGAATAGACCATCGTTCCGCCGGGCTTTAGCATTTTCCATGCACTTTCCAGAATCTGCCGCTGGCGATTGGAACAGAGCGTTACATTCTCCTGCGACCATTCTGTGAGCGCAGCCTCTTCCTTATGGAACATACCCTCTCCGGAACACGGTGCATCCACAACGATTCGATCAAAAAAACATGGATAACAGTTCTCTAAATCCCACGGAAATGCGTTGGTAACCACAGCATTCCGAACCCCCATTCGTTCCATATTCTGGGATAAAATCTTCGCACGATTCGCCACCGGCTCATTGCAGACAAGAAGTCCCTTTCCTCCCATTCTTCCTGCAATCTGGGTAGATTTTCCACCCGGTGCGGCACACAAATCCAAAATCACTTCTCCGGGCTTTGGATCCAGTACTTCCACCACACACATTGCGCTTGGTTCCTGAATATAATACAGTCCCGCCTCATGCATCGGGTGCTTTCCGGGTCGCATCGCACAATCATAATAATACCCTTCCGCGGCCCACGGCACACGACCAAGCAGACCCGGCATCATTTCTTCGAATGACTTCGCATCTGTCTTCAGCGGATTATAGCGAAGTCCGTATGCCCGCGGTGATTCATAACTCGCAAGAAACTCCTCAAATTCCCCCTGAAGCGCGTCCTTCATCCGATCCAAAAACGCCTTCGGCAGGCGTTCTTTCACTGATTGTTCTTCCATTCTCTCTCCTCACACCAACTCTATACTGCCAAATACAGTCCTTTCCTTCTTTATTCAAATTCTTCCACACTCTTTGCCGATGCGGAAAGAATCAAAAGCTGTCCTAAGACATCTTCATCCGAGATGGACTTAATCTCCCTTTTTAATTCATCTGAGATTGTACCATATCTTTCTACCAGCATCAGGATAGACTCTGCTTTTCCTTCTGCTTTTCCTTCTGCTTTTCCTTCTACAATTCCTTCCATTTTTCCGTCTAAAATCAATTCTTTAATTGCTCTGCATATATCCATTTTCCCTTCATCAACCACAAAACTTTCTTTCTCAATCAACTCTCTCGAACGCGTATAATTGGCTGCAACCATATATGCGTCCTCATTCATTGCGCAAAAATATGTATCAGTTGTCACCAAATCCAATAATTTATGTTTATCGTCTGAATATTTGATAAATTGAAATATGTATTTCAATTGACAAAATCAGCAAATCGTTCATGATCCTCAAACAGGACTCCCCAGGTTACATCTTTTTCCAATAAATATTCCTCCTTTGCATATGCAGGAGCAATCAATATCCCTTAGAAAACTCCTGCTTTCATAAATGTGTAAAATGAGAAATAAAAGCATGAATTTTCATTGAAAGAGAATCGTATCAGAACTAATAGATATCGCAGGTCTCCAGCCTTCGATAGTGATGAAAATCGTATGCTTTGATGTGATTATATCATGAGCAAAATAAGCTCATGTTCAACATTCGCCGTTCGTCAATCATGCAAGCATGTTGACTCTCTTGCGCTCATTATATCATCGATTCTATACGGACACAAATAAATAATTTATAAACTCTTTTTTCAATTCAGAAAAAAAATAGCTGGACAATTAAAATAATTAGTGATATGATGCATTCAGGTTAATAATCTTAAGTGAAACGAAGGCGTTTCAACCCAAGGGGGTTGTGACGCTTTTTTTATTTCCATCAATTACAAACACATGAGGAGGAAACAGTTATGAGACAGCAGTTAGACAGTGTTGACAGAAAAATCTTACATATTTTACAGAAGAATGCGCGTACAAGCTTGAAGGACATTGCATCGCAGGTATATCTGTCATCTCCGGCGACCTCTGCAAGAATCGAAAAGCTTGAGCGCGAGGGCTATATTCTCGGATATCACATGAGCGTCAACCGTGAGAAATTAGGTTCCCGCATCAAAGCGTTTGTTCGCGTCAAGCTTGTTCCCAGCAGAAAGGACGCCTTCCTTCAGATGGCAAGAAACAGCTACAATGTCATTGAATGCAGCTGCATCACAGGTGAATATGAGATGTTACTTGAGGTTGTCTCTTCAAGCACCCAGGAGCTTGAAAGCTTTGTACATGAGGTACAGCGCTATGGTAAAACACATACGCAGATTGTATTCTCTACCGTCATCGAACACAGAGAAATCTGTCCGCTCGTCGGAGAAACTGCATAACGCTTGTTGTGTTCGTTTGGAATTTGGGGTACACTAGTAGGCGATAGTGTTGCGAGAAAGTCGCAACAGATAGTTACTGAAAGGAGTACCACATGTTAATTGATTTTCACACACATACCTTTCCGGATAAAGTCGCACCTGCAGCAATGAAGAAGCTTGCCGCTCAGGCGAATCTCACGCCCTACACCGACGGAACCTTACAGGGGCTTCAGGCTTCAATGGAAAAAGAAGGCGTAGATGTCGCTGTCATTCTTCCGGTTGCAACCGACCCGTCACAGGTTGAAAAAATAAATCGACGCGCATTAGAAATCAACTATGACACCTTTGATACCGGAATCTTCTCTTTTGGTGCCATGCATCCGGACTACACCGATTATAAAAAAGAACTGAAGTGGCTCGCAGAAAACGGTTTTCGCGGAATCAAGCTTCATCCGGATTATCAGAAACACTATGTCAATGATACGGTGACAAAGAATATCATTGCTGAAGCTGAATCGCTTGGTCTGTATACTACACTTCACGCCGGCATTGATATCGGCTACCCGTCTCCCGTTCATTGTACACCGGCTCTCGCCGCAGAAATGGTCGACGAGCTTCATCCCGAGCATGTAATCCTTGCTCATACCGGTGGATGGAATCAGTGGGATGAGGTAATTGAACACCTGACAGACAAGCAGTTGTTTTTTGATATTTCTTTCTCATTCGGAAAAATCACAGATGAGCAGTTTCTCAAAATCCTTGAGCAGCACTCAAGCAAAAAATTACTCTTTGCAACGGACAGTCCGTGGGACAATGCCACCGATACACTGGAAGCACTGAAAAAACTTCCGCTCACACAGTCACAGATGGATGACATTTGTTATAAGAACGCCTGTCGGATCCTATCCATCTGACATGCAACAAAAAATATCTGACATATCACAAAAAGCTATCCGCAACATGCGGATAGCTTTTTTGTGTTCACACTATGTATCAATATTCAAGAATGCCGCTGCATTCCTGCTGCGAAATACGCGTCAGCTCTTATGCCAGAGCAGCTGTGATAATTGCCATAGAATATACTTCTGCGGCATTACATCCGCGTGACAAGTCATTAATCGGAGCATTGAGTCCCAACAGAATCGGGCCATATGCTTCGAAGTTACCCATACGCTGTGCAATCTTGTATCCAATATTTCCCGCATTGATATCAGGGAAAATAAAGGTATTTGCATGTCCTGCAACTGCTGATTCGGGACATTTTGTACGCGCAACGCGGGGAGATACCGCAGCATCAAACTGCAACTCACCTTCGATGGGAAGCTCAGGGCACTTCTCATGAGCCTTCTTAGCTGCATTTCTCATCTTATCAACATCCTCGCCCTTTCCGGAACCAAATGTTGAATAGCTAAGGAATGCTACCTTCGGATCGATATCGAAAATCTTCGCACACTCTGCTGTCTCTAATGCGATCTCAACCAACTCATCCTCCGTCGGCTTGATATTGATTGCACAGTCACCCATCGCAAGTACTTCGTTGTCACCGGTAGCACTGGGACGAACAAGAATAAAGCAGGATGATACAATACTGTTGCCGGGTTTTGTCTTGATCAGCTGAAGTGCAGGTCTTACCGTATCAGCAGTCGAATAGGTTGCACCGCCAAGCAAAGCATCCGCCTCGCCCATCTTAACAAGCATTGTTCCGAAGTAGTTAGCCTGAGAAAGAACCTTCTTGGCCTCCTCCTTTGTCACACCCTTACTTTTACGAAGTTCACAGAAAAGGTCGATCATTTCATCCACGCGCTCATAATGATCAGGATCCACAATCTGCGCACCGCGAATATTAAATCCGCTCTCCTCTGCTGCTGCAAAAATCTCATCTTCTTTTCCTACAAGAATAGGGCTTAAAAAGTTACTTGCAAGCAGACGGGAGGCTGCCTCCAGTATTCGGGGATCACTTCCCTCAGTGAAGACAATCTTCTTGGGATTTGCCTTCAAGATGTTGATTAACTGTCCAAATCCAAACATTTCATTCTCCTTTTATCTCTCATATCCGGAAAACCCGGTTTATTTTTACACCGTGAACATTGTATGCCTTTTTTCAACAAAATACAATATAGACAAATGTTTGTATCTGTAAAAAACCAAAATTTTATCGCACTAAACTGTTAGCGTCTGAAATATTTGCATGTTCTTCCAAAAAATCAATGGTCCGCTCATTGATGATATAATTCTTCAACTCTTCCTCGCCATAATCTGCCAGCAGCTCATCAACACTGTCATATTCATTTTGCTTCGCAAAGTCCTCATACGCCTGTCTGAGTTCATCTTCCGAAAGTGTAATCTGCTCGCGCTGCTGAACCAGTGTGAGCACCATTGCCCGATAGGTTGCATTCAGGCATTCCTCGCGAAATGCCTCCTCATCCATTCCAAACATGTCGTAAATCTCATCAACGGTGCAGCCAAACATCGATGCATACTGCGCAAACTCATTTTCAATAAGTTTTTTCTGCTCGTTATAGAGTGCTTTGGGATAACCGGAAATCGTGCTTTTCTCAACAAGCTGCATCACAAGATCATCACGCATGGTTTCTCTTGCATCGCTCTGATTCTGTGAAATCAGTTCGTCTTCAATTGTAGTTAACCATTCTTTTGCAGACGAAGCCCCGAATTTTTCCTTCACAAAGGTATCTGTGATCTCCGGTTTGATAACCTTCGCAACATTGGTCACCTTTCCCTCGTAATCCACGGTTTTTCCTGCAAGCGTTCCATCCGAATAAGTGCTGTCATAGGTTACAGTGAGGGCAAATGGATCACCAACCTTTTTCCCAATCAGTTCCGCATCGAATTCTTCTCCAAAATCCTTCGATCCGACTGTAAGCTCATAACCGTCTTCACTGAAATCGTATAACACCGTTCCGTCTTCCGTTGCAGTCAGTGTCATCTCGACATAGTTTCCCTGCTCAATCGGACCGTCTCCATACTCATAATCGATTTCATCCGCCAGATAACCATCAATTGCCTCTTCGCGCTGTTCGTCAGAAACAGGCTCCACATTTAATTCTACCTGTAGGGAAGAAATATCTGCGAGTGTTACATACCTGCTATAGTCATTATCCGACTTTCCGCATCCGGTCAACAATACGGCACCTGCGATTGCCATCGCGAGCACTTCGAATGCTCTTATTTTTTTTATCATGTAGCTTTTCTCCGTTTTTCTGTAATTTGGATTCCGGATTTATT
Source organism: bacterium (assembly GCA_029012425.1). Lineage (GTDB taxonomy): Bacteria > Bacillota > Clostridia > Lachnospirales > Lachnospiraceae > W0P33-017. Next base: position 6,251 of record JAQXMB010000073.1, read on the forward strand.
TCATCTTTACCTGAAAAGTTGTTCCCTTTTCACCGACAAAAACAACATATCCATTCTTCGGCAGTTTCACCTTTGTTTTTCCGGATATGAGAGAATTGTTTACCAGTTCTCCATCTTTATCGTATACCGCAACGGTACCCTTTTGGTTCTTGCCGAGTGTTGCCGTCATGGTTTTCCCGGCCGACTTCTTTCCTACCTTGTACCATTTTGCATATCCTTTTTCCTTACCAATCGAAACCTTGTAAGATGCTTTTGTGGAAAGTTTTCCAACAGAATCTTCGCAGATTGCCCACTTACTGCCGTCCGCATGAAGCAGATACTCTGTTCCGTTCTTATCCTTTTTGAATTTATAATCAATCATGGAACGGGACATATTCTGTGGCATTGTCGTAAAGAACACGGCATTGTTTTCATCGACAATCTTATCCCCATACATATATCCGGGCTGATTATCAGATGCCTTCGGCTGCATGCAGGGCATCTCCATCTGATAGAGTAAGGATGTGTATTTCTCATCCAAAATCAGATAGTTTTTGTTATCGCGCGCTTTCCACGCTGCTTTTACCTTTTTGGATAACGGATTTTCCGGTGTTTTCTGTCCGGCATACATTTTGCTATAGACCGTGCCCATACCGGGAGCGGTACTATACTGCTCATCGATCAGGTAATCAATTCCGTCCTCTGTCACAAAGGATAAGCGCTCAGCTCCGGTTGAAAAGACAAAATAACCATCTGTCGTGTAGGAAAATTTAAGCTTTTGATTCGGGTTACTAAGCTCATAGTACTCTAAGCCTTCATCATTAATTGTAACCTTATAGCTGCGATACATACCTGTATAATATCCGCTGAACTTCTCCTTGATTTCCGCGGGCACTTTCGCCTTCTCAGTTGAGAACTTTGTAACAAGTTCTTTTTCTTTTAAGAGCCCCTGCTCCTTGAGATACTCCTCTGCAAGATAATGCGCCAAAATTGCATCCGCTCCGCTGGACGCGCCCGATGTCAGAACTGCAACCGAAAGCTTATACTCCGGAAGCACAACCAGCTCTCCATGGCAAAGCAGCGAATCGCCGCCTTTTTCCATCGCGCTGATTCCATACTCTGAAAAAGGATAGACGCTCACACTGTCCCAGCCCAGTCCGTAATCAAGAAGACCGGTCTCACCGCTCAGCCATCTTCCGTTTCTTCCTTCGGTGACGCGCGTCGCCTTTTTGGATTCCTCACTCAAAAGCTCATTATTTCCATCGAAAAAGATCATTCCAAATCTGCACAGATCCTCAGCAGTTGCATAGACGCCGGCAGTTCCGATACAGTTTGCATACTCCGAAGGGAGCTTGGTGCCGCCTTTTTTCAGATACATTCCTGCAATCTTATCCTTTGCCGTCAGCGACACGGGTGTCTTTGTATGCGAAAGACCAAGCGGCTTACAGATTTTTTCTTCAATATATTTGGTAAAGCTCATCCCGCTTACGCGTTCAACAACAATCTCTGCCAACACAAATCCATCGTTGCAATATACACTAAATGCGCCGGGATCTGCTTTCAAACGCTCCGATTTCAGCTTTTTCAGAAGGGAGTCATGATAATAGGTGTCATTATCCTCAAATAATAATGCGTTTGCGAGCTGTCCTCCCATAAGTCCGGAAGAGTGATTGAGCAGCATGCGCACAGTGATATCCTTGTATCTCTCATCGGCCATCTTAAAATCTGTCACATATCTTGTTACCGGGGCATCAAGATCAATCTTTCCCTGCTCAACCAACTGCATGACAGCAGTGGTTGTGTACATCTTGCTGATGGAAGCAACGCAATATACCTGGTCCGTTGTCGCTAAAGTCTTTTTCTTGACATCATCCATTCCCTTTGCATTGCTCAGCACCAGTTCGCCATCTCTCATCAAGGCATACTGCACACTCGTTGCCCCATACATTCCGATTAAGGACTGCGCCTTCTGTGATGCTTTCTTTTCCAGCGACTGGTTCTGCTCTGTTGCAGCTTGTACCTTCGCCTGATGATCCTGTGTGTCCGCCAACGACGGTGTTCCAAAGACAACGGTAAGTGTCAATGTCAGCGCCAACAGTCTTTGATACCATTTTCTTCTCATCTTGTTTCTTCCTTTCTGTCTACTGCATTGGTTTCTAAAAATTCAACAAGAGGATATGGCAGACCCACACCCTCTTTTCTATCTGTAACAACAATTCCTCTATGCTATAAAACACTGTTCATTCAAACTTCTTCGTTTATAATGATTATCCCTCTGTCACAAGCATTGTCTCAAACTCACCCTTGGGAATCGGGCGATTGAACAAAAATCCCTGTGCCATGTAACATTTATTTTCTTTCAGAACCTGCACATGCTCCATGCTCTCAACGCCCTCTGCGATGCACTCCATACCAAGATCATTCGCCATGTGTATCACATGCTTCATCATAGAGCGCTGTCGCACAGAATCCATATTCTTGTCGCCCAAAAAGCTCTTATCGATTTTAAGTACCTTAAACGGCACATCACGAATCAGGCTGAGCGATGAATAGCCCATTCCAAAATCATCTACCGATGACTCGATTCCTTTGTCCCGCAAACCGTAAACCAGCTGTTTCAATGCCTCAAAATCAGCATCAACCGTTGTCTCGGTCAGCTCAACCTCAATGTACTCGTGCGGCACACGATAGTGGTCGACAATTGCCACAATATGATGCACCAGATTCGGATTTGCCAGATGTCTTCTCGAGAAATTCACCGATACCTTTACCGGTTGAATTCCTTGATCCAGCCAATCACGAATGCTTTTGCACACATGCTCCAACACATAAAAATCAAGCTTGCAAATGCGATCCGTCTCCTCCAGAATCGGAATAAAGGAATCCGGGGGGACAATCTTTCCATCCATAATCCAACGGGACAGCGCCTCTGCACCAATCAGGTTATAATCCTTCAACGACACCTTCGGTTGGAAGTAGATATGAATGTCTTCGTTTTTCAATGCAACCTCAAACATTGCCTCGTATTTCTTTCGTCTTGCGCTTGCATCTGCGGTCACCTGATCATAATATGACCACTGCAGCTGTAAGGAATTTTTGGCAGCATTCAGTGCACTGCTGATTCCCTGCACAATCTGATGGTGATTCTCCACCTGCTCAGTCAGGCGGTAAATACCGGCCTCTGCCGAAACATTTACATACTCTTCCGGCTTGTCACCATAGCAAATTCTGCTTGAACGCAATTTATTAAGAATCATCGGCTCATTTTCTTTATGTATTAAAAGTACGAACTCGTCTCCACTGTCTCTCGATACTACTTCGTCTCCTGACAGACCTTCCTGTAACCAGTCCATGAAAGCCGCCAGTATCCGATCACAGGTCTCACTGCCGAGCAGCATATTAAGACCGGTAAAATCAGAAATATTTACTGCCATTGCCGTGTAATCGGCAATCTTTCCAAGCTTTATGTATCCATCACAACGATCCACAAAAAACAACATATTGGTGTGTCTGGTCTGCGGGTCATGGTATTTGTTATAAAATGCATCGTTCACAAGTGTCTGTCTCTCATTTGACTGATGTAACATCATCAGGAAAAATGACAGGCGTTTGAGAGCCTGTTCGTCCCATGGGGTGTTCTTCAAATCACGATAGACAGAATATACAACCGTAATGCCATCTTCCTGTTGCGCAGTATAAACAAAAGGATTTTCATCCGAACACGCTTCCTTCGAGCCGAAAAACCACAACTCCTGAACCTGCTCGCCGGTATGCGCAATCTTCTTCACCATCTGCAGGCCTGAAAAACCAAAAACCTGCTGCATGCAACTGACAGCTTCTCTATTCTCTTGTGAATCAACTGCGCGTGCACTGACTAATAGTTCTCCGCACTTCATCATGGCAGCCTCGTAGCTTACCGACACCATACCATATCCTCCAATTCTCTACCGACACGGTGTAACTTCGTAACTGCTTGGTTCCTTCACAGTTCCGATGAAAAATCCATGAAAATCTTCTTCAATTGTTCTGAATCGTTACATTACCTTCATCTATTACGCTTCCATCTGAGGGATTGTCACAATAATTGTAGTTCCCTCTCCGGGCTTACTTGTGATTTTTGTACTGCCATATACGGCACTGACAAGCTGACTGGTCATTCCGAGTCCAAAAGCGAGCATATCCTCTTCGATTACATGCTTGTCATTCACGCTGTCAAAAAGCGTCTGTATCTGCTGTACCTGCTCCGGCTGCATGCCGATGCCGGTATCTTTAATCTCAAAATTTACAATCAGACCATAAGTGGTTCTTTTTCTTGAAATATGTAGCGAAATCGTTCCCTCATTCGTATACTGGACAGAATTGTTCAGTAAGTTGACAAGAATTTGTCGTACTCGTGTTACATCTCCAAACAAATCTGTCGGCACATCTTCATCAACGATCAGTTCAAACGAAACCGGTTTGTTCATGAGTCTTCCCTGATACATCAGTTCAATGCCTTCACACATTTTAAGCAAATCGTAATTCGTCTCAACAATGTCAGAATCTGTTCTTGTCATCTCTGAATACTCCATCGCATCAGCAAGCGCATTAATGACAGTCTGATTCATTTTTTCTAATTTGCGAAGCTTTTCCGATACTTCATCCGGCAATTCATAGCGATTAATGCTCTGCGCAAGAAACAGCATCTCCTGCAACGGCTTACTCAGATTATGATTCACCGTCGTCAAAAACTCTGTTTTCATTCTCGAAATATTCTCAAGCTCCTGACTTTTCGCAAGCATCTTGTAATTGTTGAGTGCCATCTGCGACATGACATTGGCCAGACGATTTAAAAACTTTGCTGCACGCTCTACCTCTTCCTTCGGAAGAATCTTTACAGCTCCAAGTGCATCCACATACGCCTGCGGATCGATTCCAAGCTCAATCGCATGCGCACGAACGGTTTCCTCATCAGGCTTCTCCGTAAATACCTGACCACCGATAAATGATCCGATATAGCGTTCCTCAACAAAAATCGGAGCGGCAAATACACACATGCCCGCATGACAGGTAAATATCTCCACCTTTCCTGTACGCATCATTCCTTTTGCGCCGACGCGCTCCTGCTCCAGGCAAAGCTTCTCTCCGGCTGCCACGCTCCGGGTCAAGTCCCTGCAAAAAGAAGTTGTTCCACTTCCCTGCGTAACAGGTATTCCTTTTTCATCTGTAAGAATACATGCAATCCCGGTCATGCGGTAAAATGCATCCTGAACCGTTTGCAGACTCTCAACATCCAACAAGTCGATCAGCCGGATATTTGACATAACCCTTCCTCCTAAAATCCTAATGCTCAAACCATTTCATTTTATCACACAAAAGCAAGAATTAATAGCAATAATTATCGACAGACAATATTTTGTAAAAATTAGACAATTTTTGATAGCATTTCGATTGCCGTGGCTTGTACACATTGGTAAATATCCCAATAATCTTTCCCGTGTTTCTTGGCAAGCTCCACCACACTGTTGTATTCCGGATACGGACGAATGATGTTCCCGTACTGACATATTTTCACTTCGGCATCTCCAACGGGGGTGGAAATCATCCGGGTAGCACGCGCCATCAAGGTTCGCTCCATAACACTTTTTCGGATACCGATCGTTGTCGTATTCGCAAAAATGAGTTCCTCCATACGAGGTACGAGTTCGGGTGTACAGATGACTCGGAGCTCATAAGCCGGACGATTCTTTTTCATGAAAACGGGCAGATAGCTTACATCTTTCGCACCTGCTTCAAACAGCTTCTCCATGCAGTAACCAAGCTGTTCACCGGTCACATCATCCATATTGCATTCCAGCTTGACAATCGTATCCGACTGCCCGGATATCTCTTCGATCCACATGGCACGCACCACACCTGCTGTCCCATAATCGCGTTTTCCGGCGCCAATTCCAACCGCCTGTATCCGATAGTTCTCGGGAAGCTTCCACGCATCGACAAGTGCTGCCGCAATTGCAGCTCCCGTCGGGGTCACAAGCTCTCCTGCTGTCTTTGTCTGATGTAAGATCAGCCCATGTCTGCTCACAATATTCGTTACCGCAGGAACCGGAACGGGTAAAATTCCATGTTGACAGCGCACGGTTCCACAGCCTTCTGCAAGCGCCGAAAAGATGATTTTGTTTGGAGCCAGCTCGTCAATACAGACCGCAACCGCAACAATATCTACAATAGAGTCAACAGCACCGACTTCATGAAAACACACTTCCGCGACCGGCACACCATGGGCTTTTGCCTCCGCTTCTGCCAGAATTTCAAAAATGCGAAGGGCGATTTCTTTTACACGGTCCTTCAATGTACTTTCGTGAATCAGCCTGACGATATCGCAATACGCCCGGTGCTCGTGATGCTCATGCTGATGCATTCTCTGATGATTGTGTGTCTGTGCTTCACCCGGCTGATGCCCGGACGCGTGCCCATAAAGATATTCCATGTCATGATCATGATTCTCGTGTGCTTCATCCAGACAGACATGAAAATCACAGGCATTCAGACCGGTTTTTTTCACCCGGCTGATTTGAAGCTCATATCCACCTATCGGAAGACCTTTCAGCGCGTTGCGCAGCTTCTGCTCATCGGCACCCAGATCGAGCAACGATGCAACCGTCATATCTCCGCTGATACCGGACAGACATTCCATATATAATATTTTTTGACTATGATTGCTTTGACTTAACATCCGTTGCCTGATCCTGTCTTTCTTCCATAAAATGAACGCCCATACGGTTAATCTGTGTTGCGAGATAACCGGCACCATAACCGTTATCGATATTTACAACTCCGATTCCGTTAGCACATGAATTGAGCATTGTTAACAGCGGACTGATTCCGCCAAAATTCGCACCATATCCGACAGAAGTCGGCACACCGATGACCGGCTTATCAACAAGTCCGCCAATCACGCTTGCAAGCGCACCTTCCATGCCTGCAACCGCGATTACACAGTTCGCTTGGTGAATCGTGTCCATATTTGCAAGCAGCCTGTGAATTCCGGCAACTCCCACATCATATATGCGTTCCACGCGCGAACCGAAAAATTCCGCAGTCCGTGCCGCTTCCTCCGCAACTGCTATATCAGCCGTTCCTGCCGTGCAGACTGCAATGCATCCCACATGCTTCTTTTCCTTTTCTTCCAGACATATGATACGAGAAACGGGATCGTATTCCACCTTCGGAAACTGCTCGCGAATGCACTCATATTGATGTTCGCTTGCCCGTGTTCCGAGTACTTCTCCGTTCGCCTCATAAAGTCTTTTAAAAATACTTACCAGATGTTCATCTGCTTTTCTCTCGCAAAAGATTACCTCCGGGAAACCGGAACGCATCTCACGGTGCATATCCAGTTTGGCATAATCTCCAAGCTCCTCAAACGGCTGTTGTTTTAACCGCAACAGTGCCTCATCCACCGAAAGATCGCCGGATGCCAACTGCTGTAGAATACTTCTTGTATCCATTCTGTTTCTCCACCAATCCTGTTTCTATCCAAAGAAAGCACTTTTAAAATCTCCTGCAAGCAGGTAGAACAGCATAAGGGTAAATCCGATTCCAAATAAAAGAAGTCCGAAGGATACACTTCTTGTAATAATCAGATTATTCTGTCTCAGCTGCGCACGCTTCTCTGCAAGAAGCATCACATAATCCGTATGCCCCTTCGTCTTTCTCCAGGGAAGACAATTACGAATATCGCGCACCTGGTTCATGATATGTCCGATGCCTCTGGTAAATGCCGTTCCCGGTGCATCAAGTGCCGGAATCGGTGAATCGCGAAGAATTGTCTTTCGAAGCAATACCACCAATCCATCCGGTGCGCTGTCAAATACGCGGCAAAACAGTGCTCCGAGTAACGGTAGTACACGAAGCAGCAGCGGACGATATGCACGATCCTCCAAATCCAGCCATTTCGGCCAACGATTCTTATACTCCGTTTTGCCAAGCTCATTTTTGCCCGTCAAAAGCCCGCGAATGATAACAAAATAGAGCGCAAGTCCGATAATAATTGAAATTCCGCCACCCATCAGACTTTCAGCGCTAAAATAATGTGCATGAACCTCCATGGGCTCTGTACGCATCAGCCCCTGTCCCATAAAAGCCACACGCTCCATAATCTTATGCGGGAAAAATCCCATCATAAGCAATACCAAAGCCGGCGCTCCGACAGCGATTGCGCTTGCCGGCGACATATAACACTTCATAGAATCGTAGGTTTCCTGCACGGCATCTGAATTGTTCTTCTCAATGAAAATGGCGACAAAGAGCTTCGTCATATAGGCAAGCGTCATTCCTCCGGAGAGAAGGAAGATTCCTTCAAAAGCCTTCATCCATGCGCCACCGCCATACTCCACAATGCTCTCATGCAATAGTGTTTTGCTGATATACCCGCTAAATCCCGGAATACCACCAATTGCAAGTACTCCGACCAAAAAGCATGCTCCAAGCAATGGTTTCTTTCGTCCGAATCCCCGCAAATCATTCAGATTACGGCTATGGTTATGATATAAAATCACTGCCGCTGACAGGAACAATACAAGCTTGATCAGCGTATGGTTCATCATATGAAGCAGTGTTCCTGCTGTTGCAAGGGCATTCTCTTCACCGAGCATCACCTGCATTGCAATACCGCTTAATATAAAGCCAATCTGCGACATGGATGAACATGCTACCGTATGCTTGATATCCACGGAAAATACTGCCATCAGCGCACCAACAAACATGGTAGCCGCAGAAATCCATGCCAGTAGTATTCCCCAGTTTAAGTCAGCAACAAAAAGATTGGCACTCAAAAGCAGGATGCCAAATATACCTGTTTTGGTAAGCACTGCCGAGAGAAGCGCACTTGTCGGTGCCGGAGCCGCCGGATGCGCCTTCGGGAGCCACACATGCATCGGAAATGCGCCTGCTTTTGCACCAAATCCAACAAGCATACAGATTCCGGCCGCATAACGCCATCCATCCGGTTCCGTTCCTTGAAGCATTACCCGAAGCGTTGCAATATCAAGCGTTTTATAGCTGTGGTACAACAAAAACAGTCCCATCAGAATGCTTAGTCCGCCAATCACGGAAATACTTAGATAAGTGTCAGAAGCCTTCAACGCGTCAGGTTTTTCCGTATGTGCCACCCATGTATACGAGGTGAACGACATCATCTCAAAGAAAATGAACACGGTAAAGAAATCTGCCGCGAGAAATACGCCAAGCGTCGCAAACAGGGTTGCAAACAGGAAACTGTAGTATCTTGCATGCTTTTTCTCGTGCTTCATGTACTCAAACGAGGAAAGCGTGCTGACCATCCATGCAAATAATGTCAGAGTTGCATAAATGATTCGAAATCCATCCAGGCAAAAGGATAATCCGTACCCACAAAGTTCCGGAAATTGTAACACAGGCACACCTCCTTCTACATGACTGACGCAAGCTGCGTCAGCATATCAACAAGCGGTCTGCTATTCAGACCGAGCACAACAACTGCAACGACAAAACAACCGAGCGGAAGCAGCATCTTCCAATTCGGATCTGACACCTTTTCGATTGTCGAATAGTCAAATGTTTTTCCCGGAAAAAATCCGCGGAAAGAAATACTAAGCATATACACACTTGTAAGCATCGCAGAAACAAGGAGTGCAAGCACACCAACAAGTGCAAGCGGATGTGCATTCTCCACTGCTGCCTTTGCCAGATACCATTTACTGACAAATCCGGCAAGCCCCGGAACTCCCATGAGCGCCAGTCCGCAGACAGTAAAGAAAGTAAACACAAACGGCATTCTTCTGCCAAATCCATCAATCTGGTGCACATATTCTTTATCTGTCTGATGCATAACAGCTCCGACACAGAAAAACGCACAGATTTTCACGACGGCATGCACAACCATATGACAGAGTGCTCCCATCAGTCCGGCAGGGCTCATCAGCACCGCGCCAAACAGAATGTAGGACAGATTGCTCATCGTTGAATATGCAAGGCGACGCTTCAAATGCGTTTCCTTTAATGCCCTCGCGCAGCCATATACAATCGTAAAGATAACAAATACCATCACAAAGGTCTGCGCCCAGGTTCCGCGAAGAAATTCTATTCCAAAGCAGTAATATGTCAGTCGAAGGATTGCAAAAGCACCTGCTTTTACGACCGCTACCGCATGCAAAAGCGCTGTAACGGGAGTCGGTGCAACACCGGCCTTCGGAAGCCATCCCCCAAACGGAAACATTGCTGCCTTGACAGAAAATCCGAAGAAAGTCAGTACATAGACCAGCAATAGCACCTGCTCCTTACCCGCAATCGCAGGGGAAAGAATGACACCGCCGGGCAGAAAGGCATCTGCGATTCCATAGCGGATAATAAACAGCATACCGATAAATCCGAACGCTGCTCCGCCGAGCGAATACAACAGATAAGTCCGGCTTGCGAGAATTGCTTCGCGCTTTAATGTATGCATAATCAGCGGAAGCGTCACGAGCGTGAGCATCTCATAAAAGCAATACATCGTCAGAATGTTTCCTGAGAAAGCGATTCCGAGCGTCACACCGTAGGTCATTACATAGAACATAAAAAACATCGCCCGATGGCTCAAATGCTTCATATACTCAAAAGAATACAGTAAGGCAAGCGGCCACAGACAGGAAATCAGCGCCGCAAACACCCGTGATAATCCATCCATATGAAAGCAGACACGAAGTCCGCCCGCAAAAGAAAAAAGTGTAATTTCCGCATCTGAACCATTGCCCAGCACGAAAAATACCAATCCGGCCGTAATCAAAACGACTGCCATTGCATAGAACTGCATCATGCGCTCGCGTTTCCAAGGAACGAGCGGCATCAAAACACTGCATACAATCGGCAAAAATACAACGACTGCTAATAACGCTTCATTCATCACTGCTCTCCCTTCTACATAAGGCTGACTGCCAGCTCATACAAATACCGGGTCAGCGGATTCGGAACTACGCCGAGTGCGACAATCATTACTGCAAGTATGATCAGCGGCAACAGCATACGAATATCCGGTTCTTTTTTCACAACCTCTGCACAAGGATTTTCTTCTCCCGGGAAAAATCCGCGCAAAGAGATTGGAAGCAGATATCCTGCTGTAAGAAGTGCACTGACAAGCAGCACGACAGGGCCAAACCAGTCAAATACTGCAATTTGGCTATCTAACGAACCGACTGCCAAATGCCATTTACTCACGAATCCGGCTGTTGGCGGAATTCCGACTAAAGCAAGTGCAAAAAATGTATAACACCACAGCATAGCCGGCATTTTCTCTCCGATTCCGCGAAGCTGTTCTGCCCGAGGCCTGTTTAACACGACAAGAAAGATTCCTGCACATAAGAATAGTCCGGTCTTGATAAATGCGTGGAAAATCACATGTAAAAGCGCACCGCAAAATGCCTGCGGCACAAGCAGTGAAAGACCGAATAAAATATAGGACACCTGACTGACGGTTGAGTAGGCAAATCTCTTTTTGGTCACCGGCTCGCGGTACGCAAGCATGGAACCCATAAATACGGTAAGCAGCGCCAACACCATCCATGCAGTCTGCACCCATGTTCCGCGAATAAAATCCGCACCCACAATATAGAAAACCACACGGATAATTGCAAATACACCACACTTGGCAATCACTCCGGAAAGAACGGCAGATGCCGGAGAAGGTGCTACCGGATGCGCGCTCGGAAGCCACGCGTGAAGCGGGAACATACCTGCCTTAGCGCCAAATCCAATAATTGCGCAAAATGCGACTGCAAGCAGTAATTTCGTATCACCTGCTGACAATGCAGCGGTTAATGTTCCGCCCGGCGTAAATGTCAGGCTGTCACAATAACGGTTCAAATAAAAAATTGCAAACAATCCAAGGTACGCTCCGCACATGGAATAGAGCAGATACTTCATTGCCGCCATAATTGACTCATGTGATCCGTTATGGAGCACGAGCATGAGCGATACAAGTGTCATAAGCTCAAAGCAGCCATACATCGTCACAAGGTTTCCTGCAAAATCAAGTGCCATAAGCACACCATAAAGCATCAGATAAAATCCAAAGAAAAATCGCTCTTCTCCCTCATGTGCCATATAGGAAAACGAATAGAGTGCAACAAGAAGCCACACAATCGCCGTAAAACTCGCAAACACAAGACTTAATGTATCTGCGCAGAAATAGATTCTGATATTCTCCACAAGTACAACACTGAACAGTTCACCGCCTCCGCCGATTACAACCATAACCGTCGCAAGGACAGATGCAAGAAGTGCAATTGCCGTGTAACAGTGGATGATTTTTCTCGTTTTTTCATTTTCACGAATTCTTCCGTTGCCTTTAGCACCTTTTTGCTGCGTCAGATGAATACGCGCGGAGTCGATCAACAGTATAAGCCCCGCTGCAATCGGAAGCAGCATTGCCAAAAGCATCGGAATTGAAGCTGAATTACCCATTTTCATCTCCTAAGAAAACATACCAAGACCACGCTCACAAAGCTGTGTTAACAGCTGTGAGAACAGTCCAAGAAACAGATTTAACAAAATAAATGCGATCAGCACGACACTCTTTTCCGGATGTGTCTTCATCGTTACCGTCTTATAATTCTCTGCATCGCAAAGCACATCACAGGACGCCGGTGTGTAGATGCGGACAACCGTCTTCATAAAATAAATGACATTCAAAATCGTACTGATTGCAAGCGCAATCATTGTTGCAAGAATTTTTCCGGGTACCTCAAGCGCAGCCTGTGCAAACAGTACCTTTGACATAAAACCTGAAAACAGGGGGAAACCAACCATGGAAAAAGCGCCAACCGTAAACGCCACTCCGGCCAGCCGGTTTCGAAACGCCGCGCCGGTCAGTCCGTGGAATTTCTTACTTCCTCCGGAGCATTCACTCAGACCTGCACCCGCAACAAAGAGCAGCGATTTCGTTGCTGCATGCGAAAAGATATGATACACGCTGGCGAGAATTCCCATCTGTGTGCCAAGTCCAAACCCCATATAAATATAACCGATCTGGGCAACTGATGAATATGCAATCATACGGCGAATATTATCCTCCTTGATCGCATAAATCGAACCAATCATCATTCCTGCAATTCCAAACAGGAAGAATACATTGATCACTCTGCTTTCCTGAATCACATCAAAACCGATGACGCGATAAAAGATTTTGATGAGCAGGAAAATGTATCCTTTTGAAACAAGTGAGGATAAGATTGCCGCACTCGAAACCGTCGAATATCCATAAGCATCCGGAAGCCAGGAATGAAAAGGAAACAGCGCACTCTTAATCGCAAGTCCCACGCACATCAGTCCGATCGCGATCATAAGCGGTGCATGATAAGCTCCACCGGCTGCAATCACAGCCACCTGCTCTTTGATATTGCTCATGAGAAGATGACCGGTAATACCGTACAGGAAGCAGATTCCTAAAAGCAGCATTCCCGAGCCCAGCAGGCTCATAATCATGTACCGGGTTGCCGCCTCAAGCGTATGTCCGCTCTGCTTAATCATAATCATACCACAGGCAGAAATCGTATTAATCTCCACGAACACATATGCGGTAAACAAGTCGTTGGTATAGATTAATGCAATCAGTGAACTAAGCAGCAGATTTACCATTACATAGTAGAGATTCTCTTTGCTCTCCTCGAACTCCTGACTGCGCTCATAGGCTCCTCCAATCATCGACAAAAACATGATGATACAGAAGAATACAGCCATAATTGCCTCGAGAATACCTACGCGGATTTCATTGCCCCACGGTGCGGGAAAATGACCCATGTAATAAATATAGCTGCCACCGTCTAATACATTGAAAAACACAGCAACCGACATCAGTCCGACTGCACCGATTACAAACAGGTTTAAGCGTCGTGCATGTTTTCCACTCATAATCATGGAACAGGGTCCGGAAAAGAGTGTCAGAATAATACAAAACAGCGGAAAATTGCGCACAAAATCCATTAGAATCCCCCTTTCTTCACAAGAAGGGTGATTTCATCCAGATCAAGTGTGTGATATCTGCGATATAAACGAATGGTAAGTGATAGCATCAGTGCCGTTACTGATACAGACACTACAATCCCCGTCAGTACCAGACCACTCGGAATCGGATTGATATAAGCATCCACGCTTTGCACGCCATCAACAACAATTGCCGCCTGATGTCCCTCGATATAACCCTTCAGTGCCAGGAACAGATAGACGGATGAATCCATAATATTGAAGCCGATAATCTTTTTTATCAGGTTTTTCTGTAAGAGCAAATTAGAGAATCCGATGACAAAAAGAATCATGGAAAGCGCTTCCTCATAATTTGCCAGTAAATTTGACATATTCATATCAATAATCTCCTTTTCGGAACATGACATAAAATGTATACATCGTTCCGGCTACAACAAGTCCCACACAGATATCAAGGATCAAAATGAGTCCACTACTGAGAATTGCACCCGGCGTTCCGAGCGGAATGACACTGTGTAAATGGTTTGCTCCGGTAAAAAAGGAATAAGTCTTTGCCAGTGAATAACATGCCAATGCACCAAAGCACATTGCTTTGTATGTCTTTCCGGTAAAGAACTTTTCTGTCTTTGCAAATCCGAAGGCGTTCAAATAAAGAATGAGTCCTGCTCCACAGATTGCTCCCCCGGAAAATCCACCACCCGGTCCCAGATGACCTCCCAGTATTACATAGATTCCAAATATCTCGATAAAAGGCACAAGGTACTTTGCCACGGTCTGCAAAATCACATCGTTCTTCGGCTCATAGACACGGTCATTATTCGACTCTGATTCGCGCTCTTTTTTCTTATCAACGCGAAGAAGAATCAATACGGTACAGGTTGCAATAAAAAGCACATGTGACTCACCAAGCGTATCAAATGCACGGTAATCCAAAATCATTCCGGTTACAATATTTATTGCTCCGGTCTCCTGAAGTCCCTGTTCAATATAACGGGCCGGCACTTCGTTGTTTGTCGGATGCTCCATCAGACCGAACTTGGGCAGATATGACACGCCTGTCAAAAGCACAAGCGCAAGGCTGATACACATAATCACTGCAAAATAGCGATATAATTTCGAAAACAGTCTTGCCTGGGCATTGTGCTCAAGATTGTAAGCACGCTCTTCCCGGATGATGCGCTGTTTTGCCTCCTGTTCAAGGTCTTCATCGGTCTGCTTCGGTTCTTCCTGCGGGCGCAGCTCCACCGTATCAAGATACGGATCTTTCGTGCCGTTTAACCACTGATGAAAACGGAAGGAAAAAGTTTTTTTGTATTGCTCTTCCGGTACTCGCTTACTCATCGTCTTCCTCCTCCTTATCAGTTTTTATGATGGCATGAATTTTCTTCAAGGTGATGATAAACAGAACCGATGTCACTCCCGCTCCAACCGCTGCCTCTGTAATCGCAAGATCCGGAGATTCAAGCAAAATCCAGATGATAGACATCACCAGCGAAAAAGACATGTAAATCAATATGGAATTCAACAGATTTTTTGACAGACTGACCGCTATCGCACACACGAGCAGAAAGCCCAACATAATATTCATAAAAAGCTGCATACTACTTCTCCTCTTTTTCTTCTGCACAATCTGCGGAAGCTCCTATCATCTTCTCCGTGTAATGCTCCTTCGGATTCTCGTCTGTTGTCACTTCCAAACGGGCAATCAGATGACTTGATGCCGGAGATGAAAACCATAAAACCACAATTACAAGCAGAAGCTTCAGACTTGTCCAGTTCCAGCCACTGATGAATATCAGGCCCAGCAGCGAACAGCCAATACCAAGCGTATCGCCCATTGCAGCTGCATGCATGCGATTTAGTACATACTTAAATCGAAAGACGCCAATCATCTCTACAAGGAAAAATACGACTCCAATCAATAAAAGTGCTCCGCCGAGCAACATGCGAATCCACTCAATGATTTCCATGATCTGCCTCCTTTTCTGCCTCCTTGCGCTTACGGTATACGCCCATGTATACCTTTGTCAGCACAATCACTGCCAAAAAGCTTGTCATTGCATAAATCAAACAAATATCCACCAGATATCCTTCATCCTTCATAATCGCAAGAATCGCTATGATCACAATTACAATCGTACCCATCATATTTGTAGCAACAATTCGGTCCGCAACAGTCGGACCGATAATTGCACGAATCAGACTGAGCACAACAAAAATAGCCAGTATTATTAATACCGCCGTAAAAAGTATCGTAAGATATTGTTCCATTGCGCCGTCCTCCTACTGCTCAAGTTTTTGAATCATCTGACTCATACGGGAATCTTCAATTCCTTCTGCGAGCTCCTCATCCAGACAATGTACCACATACTGATCATCTTCCAGTGATACCGTGATCGTTCCGGGAGTCAGTGTAATTGCATTGGCATAAAATGCATGACCTTCTTTTGTCTTCATGGGAACAGAAAACTTCACCAGTGTCGGGGTAATCTCCTCTTTCTCGGTAAGAATCAAATGAAAGACCTTCCCATTTGCCACAATAATCTCACCGATAAGTACCAGAACATAGTGAAGTATTCCAAATATTTTGCCATATATCATTTTCTCTTTTTCAATGCTGTGTCCCAGAAATCTGCAGACAAACATAAAAACTGCTGTCGAAATAACAACTCCGAAAAGAGCGATTTCCAAATTGAATTTTGCATTAAATGCTACCCAGATAATAAAAAAGAGCAGGAACATAATTTCTCCTTCCAAAAAAAAACCATAATCCATTTATTTATAGCATCTTTATGTCGCTAATTCAAGTATTTGTTCGTCTTTGCAATGAGAGCGGCAGCTCTAAATGATTCTCTCTGAGTATCCTCTCATTGCGCATAATTTCTGCGGTTGGCCCATCTGCAACAATCTGTCCGTTTCCAATCACGATCGTGCGCTCGCAGGTATCCCAGATAAAATCAAGATCATGGCTCGCGATAAGCTTCAGCGTGGATAAACCATTCAGTATCTGAATCAGATTTCTTCGATTCATCGGGTCAAGCGCAACCGACGGCTCATCAAGCAGGATCATATCCGGGCGCATCGAGAGGATTGTCGCGATGCTCGCAAGCTTTTTCTCGCCGCCCGACAACTGATAGATGGGCGAATCTGCAAGCTGCAAGATCTGCGTCTGCTCCAATGCAGCAGTCACCCGCTCATTGACCTGCGCCTCCGTTAGTCCGTAATTTCTCGGTGCAAATGCAACATCTTCTCGAACGGTAGACATAAAAAGCTGACTGTCTGAATCCTGAAAGACATATCCGATTTTTGCCCGCACGGAGGAAAGTGTTGTCGTTGACAGCACTTCCCCGGCAAAAGATACCGTTCCGAAGCTACAGGGCAGCAGCCCCACAAGGAGCTTAAGCAGGGTGGACTTGCCGGCTCCGTTTGCACCGATCAGACCAATCGCCTCCCCGCGCGATGCTTGCAGCATCAGATTGTGAAATAATTCTTTTTCCGCTGTATAACCAAAGCTTACCTGCGTAAGCTCCAAAAGCTTTTCTTCCATTCCAAACCTCCCAATCATCTGAAACTGATAATCATCAGATAAACGCTCCACACACCAACATATACAAAATCCATCGTCCTCATCTTCATGTGTCCGGCTTCCCGAAACTCACCGTCAAAACCACGAAGCCGCATGCTTTCGTATAAAACCTGCGCCCGGTCCATCGAGCGAAGAAGGAGTTGTCCAATCATGGATCCCCAGACGCGAAAATGAACCCCTTTTTGTCCCGGCGCGCGAAGCTCATAGGCCTGTATCATACGGGAAGCCTCCGACAGCAGTACACTGATATAGCGATAACTCAAAAGAAGCACTGTGACAAACATCGACGGAACATGAATTCTGCGGAGTGCATGACAGAGCTTCTCAATTGTCGTTGACGCGATGAGAAAATATCCCGCAAACACAGCAAGGCAGCCTTTTCCCATGAGTGTAAGCATGGAAAGAATGCCGCCTGTTACTGCAAGATTTCCGATATATAATTGGATGGAATGATCAAAAAAAGGATTCAATATCCCGACCGCACACACAAGCGGAAGGACAATCCGAAGCCTTCTTAGCGCCTCGCGCAATGACAGCTCCGCTAATATGAGCATTGCAAACGGATAGATTGCAAGCAAAAGAATACGCGCAATCGCGTATTTATCGGTCGCAACCAGAACCGCAATGTATCCGATTGTCAGACACAATTTGACCAGTGGATGAAGATGATTCACCCACCGGTCTTCGCGTGCAATTTGATCAATTGTATGTATTTCTTTTACGCTTTTTGAAAGCTTATTCATTCCTCATCAATCCTGTTTTTTCTTTACCCTCGCCTCTGCTTTAAAGAAACGGAACAGATAACAACAGCCAATGCATAATGCAACAACCAAAAGCGATCCGACAATTCCTGAGCATGTGGTCCCTGCCACAGAATCGGAACCTGTAAATGCATAATCCGGAAGCAGAGCGGTTTTTTCCTGAATACGGGACATTGTATCGTAGACACGCCCCTGTGCCACAAGCTCTGAAGTTCCGGCAACCTTTTCCATTGACCATTCGAGTCCGTCCGGGTATGCAGATGCAACCAATGATAAACCGCCACCGATCAAAAGTGTTACAGCTGCAAGAACTGCAACCGTCTTTTTGGTGGTCAGCTTTCCTGTTGCTTGCGCGCGTTTCTCGCCTATCCCCCAAAGAAGTGACGGACGAGCCTCATATACAAAGCAAAGCACCGTTGCGGTAATTAAGCCTTCTACAAGACCGATTGCCAGATGAATCGGCTGCATCGTTGCGACAAACACACCAAACGGAAGCTCCGCAATTCCTGATGCAAGTGTCTCAAGTGTTACGGAAAACGCACCAAGCTGAAGTGTAAGCACACATCCGAAAATCGATGCCGCAAAAATCTTCGCTTTTGATGCTCCCTTTTTCATCATCGGCCGCCAAATGAGAAGCGCACCGACAAAGCATGCGTAAAACGCCATATTCCATATATTGCAGCCCAGAGCAAGAATTCCACCATCTGCAAAAAGCAGGCACTGAATGAGCAGCACACCGATCATTGTAAGAAATCCGGCATGCGGTCCAAGCAGCGCGGATAAAAGCATTCCCCCGCAAAGATGGCCGGACGATCCGGTTCCGGGTATCGTGAAATTAATCATCTGTGTTGCAAATACGAATGCACCCATAACCCCCATCACAGGAATTTTCTCTGCCTCGTTTTCTTTTTTTACCTTTGTAACTGCGTACGCGCCGGCTATCGTTGACGCGGCATACATCGTAGCTGCCACAGTAGGCGCTACGAGAGCATCTGCCATATGCATAACTAAACCCTCCTAAAATCTTTTGTCTTGCATCAGTTTAACAAGAAAAAGTATGACCCACAAGCCGGTCGGGGGGTTATTTTTACAATTAAACTCTTCCGCTGCCAAAATGAATTAATGCCAGCATGTCGGGGCCGGTGTGTGCACCGATAATCGGACTGAGCATCGTTGTACGCACCGTGATGTCCGGATGAAGTTCCAGCAGCTTCTCTTTTATCTGAAGCGCATCGTCCATACAGTCCGCGCAGCTGATATATACAATCTTACTGATCTCCGGAGTAAAAGTCTCCTCAAACCGGTCAACCAGATTCTTGAGCGCCTGCTTATTTCCGCGCTTTTTATCAATGGTATCCAGCTTTCCGTTTGCACGGATCGTCAAAATCGGCTTGATATTGAGTGCGGTTCCAAAGATTGCCGTTGTTGCTGATACACGGCCACCGCGCATCAGGTACATCAAATCCTCTACCTTAAACCAATACTGAATCTTACCTGCGTGTTCGCGCAGCCAGTCTGCATTCTCCTTCAGGGACATACCGTTCTTTCGATTCGCGGCTGCACACTCTGCCAAAAGTCCCATTCCTCCGGTTCCGCCAAGCGTATCGACAACCTCTATCGATACATTGTCATATTCCTCACGCAGCATATTGAGTGCAACATTGGCAGATGAATAGGTATCGCTCAGACCGCTTGAAAGACACAGATAAATCAGTGAAACACCTTCCTTTACAAGCGGCTCAAAGTATTCGATATAGCGGTTCGGCGTAATCTGTGAGGTCTTGGTGGGCACCTTGTTTCGAAGCTTGTCATAGTATGCATGCATCATCTCTTCCGATTCGGGCTCGTTACAGTGAAATACTTCCTCGCCAAGCGTATACTCCATCGGAAGGAAACGAATCTCTGCCTCGCGGGCAACATCCATGTCAATATCCAGTGACATATCAGAATAAATGTAATAACTCATAACTGTTCTCCTCATAAAGAATTCATCCGGTCATATGATAGCATAATTTCCGGAAGAACACAAATTTGAGCTTGTGAAACAAGCTCGATATTCTCAGATTTGTTTTTCATAAGAACCGTCAATTGCGAATGCATGATTCATCGGACCGCTCCCCTTTCCCAAATCAAGCATCGCCGCCAACGCACCTGAAATATAGTTTTTTGCCTGACGAACAGCCTCCTCCATCGAAAGTCCTTTTGCCAGGTTGGATGCAATCGCACTGGATAATGTGCATCCGGTTCCATGTGTGTTGGGATTATCGATTCGTTTTCCCTTCAGCCAGATTCCCTCACCGCCAGTGAACAAAAGATCATTCGCATCGTTCAGGCTGTGTCCTCCTTTGCAGAGTACATTGCAGTGATATTGTTCACTCATCACTTCGGCAGCCAGAACCATATCCTCGGCAGTCTCAATGTTTTGTCCGGCAAGAATCTCTGCCTCCGGAATATTCGGTGTGATCACTGTTGCAAGCGGAAGCAGCTCTCTCTTCAGTGTCTCAATCGCATCATCATTGATCAGCTTGGCACCGCTTGTCGCTACCATGACAGGATCCACAACGATATTTCCAGCCTCATATTCCTTTAATTTTGTTGCAATCATGTGAATCAATGCAGAAGAACTCACCATTCCAATCTTCACCGCATCCGGCCTGATATCTGAAAAAATCTGATCCAGCTGCTCTCCCAAAAAAGCATCCGTCACTTCCATAATACCTGTCACACCGGTTGTATTCTGGGCCGTAAGCGCAGTAATTGCACTCATCGCATAGACGCCGTGTGCAGTCATTGTCTTGATGTCCGCCTGAATTCCGGCGCCTCCGCTGCAGTCGCTGCCGGCAATTGTCAATACTGTTTTCATCTGCATGCCTCCTTCATTTTTTCACGAAATCCTGCAATGTTTGCCCTGATATCACCCTTTAGGATACCGGCTGACACGGCAAGTCCTGCTGCACCACAAGAAAGCGGACGCGCACAATTCTCTACCGTAATGCCTCCGACTGCAACATTTTTCAATCCACTGACCGCAAGAATCTCGCGGTAAACCTCTTCCGAGATTGGAACGGCATCCGTCTTTGTCGTCGTTTTTGCCCATGCGCCGCTTCCGATGTAGTCTGCTCCCGACTCTCCCGCAAGTTTTGCCTGCTCCACGGTTTTTGCCGTCGCACCAATGATATAATCTTCACCTAAAAGTGCACGGGCCTGTGCAACCGGCACATCGGATGCGCCAAGATGCACACCGTCCGCCTCAGACAAAAGCGCCAGATCCAGACGATCATTCACAATAAAAATCGTGTTTGTCTCCCGCGTCATCTCTCGCAGTCGCATTGCAAGACGGAGATATTCTGCGGATGAGATATCTTTTTCCCGCAGCTGGATCACATCCACACCGGCTCGCAGCGCCTCATAGATTTTATCCTCTCCGTAAGAAAAATCAGCGATCAGATACAGACACTGATCCCAGTTCATTTGTTTCATTTTCTCCATGCGACTCATTTGTCATACCTCCAAATACACTTGTCAAATTACATTGTACTCTATTACAGACAAAAGAGCCACACGCAATTTGCGTGCGGCTCTATCTTTCATCTCATCGATAAGCACAAATTATGCAAAAGGATTCTCCGTCGGATATCTTACGCCTGCGGGCTGATTGTATCCAATCTCGTCAACCGGAACACCAATATACTTAAATACTTCGTAAAGTGCTTTTCCGTAGTGACCAAATGCAACTGCTCCATGATGAGGATAGTTGCCCTCAATCAATACATGGCGATAGAATCTCTTCATCTCAGGAATTGCGAAGATTCCGATTGAACCGAAGGATCTGGTAGCTACCGGAAGAACTTCACCGTTTGCTACATATGCACGAAGCTTGCAATCAGCGGTGCTCTGCAGACGGAAGAAGGTGATATCGCCAGGAGCGATGTCTCCCTCGAGTGTTCCCTGGGTAACCTCCTCAGGAAGATTTCTTGCCATGATCAACTGATACTTCATCTGGCAGAAAGAAAGCTTCTTAGAGTTGGTATTTCCACAATGGAATCCCATGAAAGTATCACATGCTGTGTAATCATACTTGCCCTTGATATCCTCATCGTAAATATCGTAAGGTACGGTATTGTTGATATCAAGCAATGTAACGGTATCCTCACTTACGCAGGTTCCGATGAACTCACTGAGTGCTCCGTAGATATCAACCTCACATGATACAGGAATTCCTCTTCCTGCAAGACGGCTGTTTACATAGCAGGGAACAAATCCGAACTGTGTCTGGAATGCAGGCCAGCACTTTCCGGCGATTGCTACATATTTACGATATCCTCTGTGCTCCTCAACCCAGTCAAGCAAAGTAAGCTCGTACTGTGCAAGCTTCGGAAGAACCTCGGGCTTCATATTTCCGGTTCCAAGCTCTGCCTCCATATCCTTGATCACATCAGGAATACGAGGATCACCGGCATGCTTGTTGAATGCCTCGAACAAATCGAGCTCTGAGTTTTCCTCGATCTCAACACCTAAGTTATATAACTGCTTAATCGGTGCGTTACAAGCAAGGAAATTGAGCGGTCTCGGACCAAAGCTGATAATCTTTAAGTCGTTCAATCCGATGACAGCTCTTGCGATCGGAAGGAACTCATGAATCATATCTGCACACTCTTCTGCGGTTCCAACCGGATACTCAGGAATGTATGCCTTAATATTGCGCAGTGCCAAGTTGTAGCTGGCATTTAACATACCACAGAATGCATCACCTCTGCCCTGGATTAAGTTCTTTCCTGTCTCCTCAGCGGCTGCTACAAACATCTTAGGTCCTTCAAAGTGCTTTGCAAGTAATGTCTCTGAAATCTCGGGACCGAAGTTTCCAAGATAAACAACGAGTGCATTACATCCTGCATTCTTGATATCCTCAAGAGCCTGAACCATGTGAATCTCGCTCTCAACGATACACACCGGACACTCATAGATATCAGCAGCATCATATTTCTTCTGATATGCCTCTACCAATGCTTTTCTTCTTCCAACAGAAAGTGACTCCGGGAAGCAGTCGCGGCTGACTGCCACGATACCAATTTTAACTTTAGGAATGTTGCTCATTTTTTTATCCCCCTTATATGAATTGTAATTCTATTGTTTCCATTCAGCACTTCACACGAGAGCAACCAGGCGTGAAGTATTATCATTTTCTGAACGGTTACATGCGTGCAAATACATCCTTTAATGCAGGATAGATCTGGCGGAACTTCTGATACTGTTTCTCGTATTTTGCGACAAGCTCGGGCTCGGGCTCGATGGTCTCAACAACCTTTACGATTGCATCTGCTGCGGCTTCTACGCTCTCGTACTCTCCACATGCAACGGCTGCGAGCATTGCGCCACCCAGCGCAGGTCCTTCCTCACTCTCGATTACCTCAACGGTTACATTCATGATGTTGGCGATCATGCGCTTCCACAGCGGGCTCTTCGCTCCGCCACCACAGATTTTGGTGCGCTCAATCTTGATTCCGAGTGAACGGGCTACCTCCAACGAATCGCGAAGTGCATATGCTACACCTTCGAGTACCGCCTGCGTCATATCTCCTCTTGTAGAGTCCATGGTCAGTCCGGTGAAGGTTCCTCTTGCATACGGATCGTTGTGCGGTGAACGCTCACCCATCAGGTACGGTAAGAAGAATACATGATTCTCTCCCAGATGTTTTTCTTCTATCACAGACTGCTCTGCGCCGAAATCCTGTGTGCGAAGGATATCTTCCATCCACCATTTATTACATGATGCTGCACTCAGCATACATCCCATCAGATGATACTGTCCGTCAGCATGTGCAAATGCATGAAGTGCATTGTTCGGATCCACCGCAAAATCCTTTGCAGAAATGAAGATGGTTCCGCTTGTTCCAAGTGAGATATTACACTTTCCATCACCTACGGTTCCGGTTCCGACAGCAGCTGCTGCATTGTCTCCACCACCGGCTACCACCTTGCATGTATTCGGAATTCCAAGCTCAGCTGCAACCTGCTCGGTTACTGTTCCGGTCACTTCATAGGACTCGAAAATCTTCGGAAGCTGCTCTTCGGTAATTCCGCAGATCTCAAGCATTTCCTTTGACCAGCAGCGATTCTTAACATCAAAAATCAGCATGCCGGATGCATCGCTTACATCTGTGCTATGTACGCCTGAAAGCTTATATGCGATATAATCCTTCGGAAGCATAATCTTTTTGATACGGGCAAAATTCTCTGGCTCCTTATTGCGCACCCACAAAATCTTCGGTGCGGTAAATCCGGTAAAGGAAATATTCGCTGTATACTCAGAGAGCTTATCCTTTCCGATCACATTGTTCAGATAGTCACACTCCTCAGTGGTTCGACCGTCGTTCCATAGAAGTGCCGGACGAATAACCTCATCATTCTCATCAAGAATCACAAGTCCATGCATCTGTCCACCAAAGCTGATACCGGCAATCTGGCTCTTATCTGCATCAGCAATCAGCTCTTTTAACCCGGCCATCGTCTGCTCATACCAGTCGGTAGGATTCTGCTCTGACCAACCCGGATGAGGGAATGACAACGGATATTCCTTTGAAACAATGTTCAAAATTTTTCCTGTCTGGTCCATGAGCAACAGTTTTACAGCCGATGTACCTAAATCCACTCCAATATATAGCATTAATCTGCTCCTCCTGTTACATCATTTTTTACAAATTTCTAAACATATTATATATTTTTTTGTTCATATCGTAAAGAGTTTCCGTCAAAAAACACTCATATTTCATTTTAATTGAGCAATTTTTATCACATAATTCATGCACACCATTCCGCTCCCTGAAATATTCCCTGCATACTCCGGTATTCTTTCCTATCATTTCTAACATTTCCGACTCCGCCTGCCCCAACAAAATCTCATTGTTGACTTGGTTTGCTTGTTTTTTGATTTTCGGTCACTCTATACGCTTCTTTTGTTGACTTGACTTGCTTACTTTTCGATTTCCGGTCACTCTTCATGCTTCTTTTGTTGAC
>JAQXMB010000074.1 GCA_029012425.1 bacterium
GGATGTATTGTAGCATTTATCGTTAATCTTTTTTATTAATTATAGAAAAACCCTGTAGACGAACGAATCCGACTACAGGGTTTTCTTTTGTTTAGTAAACGCTTACTTATTGGTCAATGTCTTTCCGACATATTTGCGATATACCGTGGAAACAGTCTGTCCACCGGAAATCGTATATTCCCGTTTTACGGTGACATACTTGATATTAATCTGATCTCCGGAAGTAATCGCTATCTTCGAACCTGCTAAGGTTTCTCCGGTAATCTCACACTCTTCAATTGTTCCGCTATCCAAAGACAGGCAATTCCGTGCCAACTCGAGTCCGGTCCAGCATGTTACGCTGGAAGTTGTTCGTTCAACACGAACCTCTGTCTCATCCTGAATATCTGTCAGAGTCAAAGTAATTGTTTGTGTCTGATATCCCCTATCCTGCGTTGAATAATACTTGACCTCTATGATGTATGTACCGGTCTCTGCTTTTCTGGCAGTATTCTGTGTGATGTCGAGTGTCTTTATCTTCAGGCTGGTTGAAGCGCCCAATGCCTGTGAAGTAGTTGTTCCGGCAACAGTCAGATCCGTATTATAGTAATAACCGTCCTTCGTGATTGTTGCAGAGACAAAGCTTGAATATGCGGCAAATACACCATCTCTATACTGCGCAAGTCTTACAGTCGCATACTGGCTTTCAGCTATATCAGAATTTAACGATAAATCCATCTTGCTTTTATCTATCTGTATCTCATAAGTATTGGTTCCGCTTACAGGTACCGCCTGTACTACTACCGTGAAATCTGCGGTAACCTTCTTATCTCCGGAAGTAAGCGTCATCGTATATGAATAAGTACCCGGAGTTACATTTGATGCATTGACAACGATTCGATTATCTGCCGCATGATAGCTAACCATTGACGCCTTCATCGTACTGGTATTGGTGAAGGTTGCACTCTCATTAGTCATAGAAAAACTCTCGCCGTACTGGTCTATTGCTGTCACATTAATATAGCCACAATACTCACTGCTATATGCATTTGACATCAGCAAATAATTTTTGTCCAAAACAGCAGCTTTTAAATAGGATGCCTCTGCAATCGTCACCTCATAACAATAGGCAAATTGGTCACCACCATAGGTTGCAGTAACAATAATCTGTACTTTTCCGCTCTTAATCGGTGTAATTTTTCCGGTTGATGAAATAATCAGGGTATCCGGATCTGAAGATTGGTAATTTACCTTTGAGTATTTTATTTCAGACTTATCCGAATCCAATGCGCGGAAATGTGCATAGTAGGTATTTCCGATTGCAGCCTTCCGATTCTCCTTGAATGAGGATGCTTCGAAATCAGGTGCTGTCTTACTGGTTGTAATTGTAAATGCCGTCTGATCCGAGGTTGATGCCGAAATACAGGTAATCGTCTCACTGGCAGTAAGAATGCGCGATGAATCGGCATTCGATGTATATCTCAGACTAATTGTAGCGGTTCCACCAACTGTCTTCATAAAGAGCTTTTGCGTACCCTTGTCGACATATCCGTTCGTCACCATCGGCTCCGGAATAAACTCAATTCTTCCGGGATACACACTTGATACATCCACACCTTCCGAATCGTAAAGTGCGTATTTAATCTCCGTACTCTTTTCAACAACTACCTGCTTGGTAAGAATTTGCATCTTTACGGGCACTCCGACACTTGCCTTACGGGTCATTTTGTTGATTCCATCAGATATAGTATAAGTCGTCTGATCCTTAAGTGTAGAGTATAGATTCAAGGTGGCTTCTTTTCCGTCTGCGGAGAATGTGACATCCTTTATGACAATGCTCGCACCTGCCTCATTCTTAACCTGGAAATTATCCTTCGAAAATACTTCAGATACATTTCCGGAATAGGTCAGTAACAGCTGGTTTGCAGCGGGCTGTTTAACAGAAATCAGGTAATCTACAACCTCAACCTTTACAGAAGCAGATTTTATAACCTTTGAATCAATCATAGATTGAATTTTAATTGTATACACGCCGGGAAGTGCCGGTTTAAAAATGCCGGTACTGCTCATATAACTTGAGCAATCCAAACCATTGCTGTCTGTTACCGTCCACACATTTTTTGCGGTGGAATTTGCAGGCGTAACCGTATATCCGAATCTGTAGCTCTTACCCACCTCAAGGTTATCTTTTGCAGCTGCGGGTGCCTTTATTGCAATCTTTGTGGTCTTAATCTTTATGGTAGACTTTGTCGTCACGGTATACTGCAATTT
>JAQXMB010000075.1 GCA_029012425.1 bacterium
TTCAGACGAGTTAGAGATCGTTGGTGTTAAGGAAGAGACACAGAAGACTGTTGTTACCGGTATCGAGATGTTCCGTAAGATGTTAGACGAGGCTCAGGCTGGAGATAACATCGGTGCATTACTTCGTGGTATCAACCGTGATCAGATCGTTCGTGGACAGTGCTTATGTAAGCCCGGTTCAGTAACCTGCCACAGCAAGTTTACTGCTCAGGTTTATGTATTAACCAAGGACGAGGGTGGTCGTCATACACCTTTCTTCAACAACTATCGTCCTCAGTTCTACTTCAGAACAACTGACGTTACCGGTGTTTGCCGTCTCCCTGAAGGAACAGAGATGTGCATGCCTGGTGATAACATCGAGATGACTATCGAGTTGATTCATCCCGTAGCTATGGAGCAGGGTCTTACATTCGCTATCCGTGAGGGTGGACGTACTGTAGGTTCAGGCCGTGTTGCTACAATCATCGAGTAATCCATGACAAATGAACTGCTAATGTTCAATTGTATGCGCAAAAGCAATGAGATAAGTGCCGGTTAAGGCGATAATAATAGGGACTCCAAGTTTACTTGGAAGTCCCTATTTTATTGCCTTCGGGGGCATTTCGTGCAAACCAAGCCACCGTTTATTTTAAAGAGTTGTTCTGATGGCAACTATCGGTTGCAAAAAAGAACTTTGAAATTGGTGGTAAAATAATAAAAAAATTGTACAATATCATCAAGAACTGAAGGGGGTAATCTTTTATGAAGTTATCTGAAAAAATAATAGAATTACGGAAAGCAAATGGAATGACGCAAGAAGAACTTGCATCAAAATGTAATGTGAGCAGGCAGTCCATATCCAAGTGGGAAGCAGATATTGCATTACCGGAAACAGAAAAATTGTTAATACTGGGAGAACTGTTTCATGTTTCTATGGATGTACTGCTAAAGGATGAATTGACATTAAGTGAAGTTAAGGAAGTGAATAATTGTGGAAATAATGCGATTCAAGGGAAGAAGCAGGAAATATATGAGGGAGCATTGATTAAAGAAAGTGTAACCGATGATACCATCATCGACCTGCTGAATGTACATAAAATCGAATTATGGAATACCGGTGGAAAGCCGAAATATTGGACGGTATTGTTTTTTACAAGTGATAAAAAAGATTTTCCGGAGCAAGTATCAAAAGTAATGGGAACTGACCCGGAACATGGCGGGAATTGGTTTGTTGATTTTAAAGCAGGAAATGTGAAGTATATTGTATTCAAAGATAAAATATTGAAATATCAGATTGGTAATCAGGCAGAAAAAGATGATGTATGTGACGAATGCCGGAAAATGGGAATTTTGGACAGACAGATGAATTGGATGGAGTAGGAAAATGGGATGCTACTATGCGGAAATTATTGATATAAGCCTAAAGGATACAAAGATGATTAGGCAGTTTGAAATTGTGGATGTCAGAAAACGATTTTGCGGACTATTAAAAATATATACCCTAGCTGTTGCGGAAGAAACAGTTGAGAATGTGGCAGCGATGTTTCAAAAAAATTTAGGCACCAAATTGCACAAAGAGTGGTATATTACGATGCACAATGCGGAGCATGCATTGATTATTTTTCGAAATAGGATATTTTCATTGTCCACAAAGGGAATAGGCGTTGTGCGCGGAAGGAAGCTGAATGTGGTAAATGCGGAAGATAAGGATAAGTGGGAAGAAGTAATCGCATATGCCATGGCATTAGGTGTACCGGAAAATCAGTGCGATTTTTTGCCGGAGGACTGGGGGGACGAGGTTAGAGGTTCACTTGAACTTATAAATTGACGAAAAAGTATGCAATGCATATAATTGGTTCAGAGAAAAAGATTGCAAAAGGATAAGTCGATAAAGATGGCAAAACAAAAATGGAAAAGAATTTTTAAGACGGTGTCGATAATAATTGGAGGAGTGCTGCTTGTTGCAATTGCCTTATATGCAAATATCAAGAATTTTACGGTGAGAGAGATGGTGTCCGATGAAGGGCAGGAAATGTATTATATGGGAACTTTTCATGATACTCATTTTCGGAGGTATGCGAACTACAGCATGGACGAAATTGTATCTGCCATTCAAAATATTGATCCGGATGTCGTATTTATCGAAGCCAGAGAAGAGTATTTTAAGCAATATGGAGTGATCGATGGCCCGATTGATATGTGTATGGTGTATGGCTACTGCACAGAGCGGGGGATACCGGTAGAAATGGTTGATTATTGGATAATTGATGATAATTTTCAAGAGAATACCACATCTGATGACCGGGATAATCATATTCACGAAAATATCAAGGAGAAATGTCAGGAGCATGAGAACGAGAAGATTCTTGTGGTTTGTGGATTTGGACATTTATCTGCCCAGGTGGATCGAATGAAAGAGGAAAACTGGAAAGAAACGAGAATACCTAAAAAATCTCAGTTATTCAAAATGAAAACAGAGGCCTTTTGCTACCCGGAAGCATTACCGGAAATATGGGAGAAGAGAGCACTGTTTTATGGACATACGGTACCACAGCTGGTTCATGAGGACGAGCGTATTAGTGATGAGATGAAGGCAAATTGGGTAGAGGATACCGACGGCTCACTATATAGGTATCAGATGAGATATAACGAGCTGTTTGTTAATAATGAGTTATATTTGAAATAAGGCTGATTTGAGCGGAACGCCATAGTAGAAAGAACGATTCTGATGAATAGAAATTAGAGGCTTGATATGAACAAAAACAATTACATAAAAACAGAGTATAACAACCCGTTTATGATTCAAAGGGCAGATCCATATGTGTATCGCCATAGTGATGGGAGCTATTATTTTACAGCGTCACTTCCTGAGTATGATTGTATAGCACTCAGAAAGAGCGATTCGCTGGATGGTTTGGCAAATGCAGAGGAAACCATAGTCTGGAGAAAGCATGAAGAAGGAATCATGAGTATTCATGTATGGGCTCCGGAATTGCATTATTTAGATGATGAGTGGTATATTTATTTTGCAGCTGGCGACAAAGATGATATATGGGAAATCAGACCGTATATCTTACACTGTTTAGGAAGTGATCCAATCAATGATGAGTGGGAAGAGATTGGGTTGATGAAAACAGGATGCCCGTTTGCATATCAAGACTTTTCATTGGATATGACAATTTTTGAAAATAAAGGTGTGTATTATTGTGTGTGGGCTGAAAAAGTGAGTGTTGGCAAAAAAATATCAAATCTTTATATTGCAAGACTCAAAAATCCGACAGAATTGGATTCAGAACCGGTTTTGCTTTCCGCACCGGATTTTGCGTGGGAAAGAGTAGATTTTTGGGTAAATGAAGGTCC
>JAQXMB010000076.1 GCA_029012425.1 bacterium
ATGTCATAAACGGTTTTGGTTGCTTTTGCTCTTCCATGATATAATTTCTCCTCATATGAAAAAAGGCTCCCGTGGGAGCCTCTTTTGGTTGCAGTCCTCTCAGGTGTCTGCAACACGATCACTGGTATTATAGTACACAAAATCCGAACAAATGTCAACAAAAAAGCTGACTTTTTCAAATTTTGTTTTAATATCAGTCATCCATATTTTATGCCATTTCTATGCACTTTATACGCATTCGCATCCTATTAGTTTAACATACACCCTGAGCTAACATAGCATCTACTACCTTCTCGAATCCGGCAATATTTGCACCTGCTACATAATCAGCCTGTCCGCCGACTGTCATATTGTATCTTGCAGCAGCATCGCTGATGTTTGCGTAGATGGTCTCCATAATTCCCTTGAGCTTTCCGTCAACCTCTTCAAAGCTCCAGCTAAGTCTCTCTGAGTTCTGGCTCATCTCAAGCGCTGAAGTTGCAACACCACCTGCGTTTGCAGCCTTACCACCAACAAAGAGAACACCGTTCTCCTGAAGATACTTGGTTGCCTCTAAGGTAGTAGGCATGTTCGCACCCTCTGTGACTGAGATTACACCGTTTGCAACGAGCATCTTAGCATCCTCAAGATCCAACTCGTTCTGAGTTGCACAGGGAAGTGCAAGGTCTACCTTGTACTGCCATACACCGTGCTCGCCGTTCTTCTTCTCATGATACTCAGCAGAAGGTCTTGCGGCTGCATACTCAGTTAAACGAGCTCTCTTAACCTCTTTTACTTCTTTCAGTAATGCAACATCGATTCCTTCGGGATCATAAATCCATCCGGTAGAATCAGAACAGGTTACAGGCTTTGCACCAAGCTGCTGTGCCTTCTCGATTGCATAAATCGCAACATTTCCTGATCCTGATACTGCGCAGGTCTTTCCTGCGATATCAATGTTGTGATCCTTTAATAATGCGTTTGTTAAATATAACAGACCATATCCGGTAGCCTGTGTACGAGCAAGCGATCCGCCCCAGGTAAGTCCCTTACCGGTTAATACTCCCTCGAACATACCCTGAATTCTCTTGTACTGTCCGAACATAAAACCAATCTCACGAGCGCCGGTTCCGATATCACCTGCGGGAACATCGATATCAGCTCCGATATATTTGCCAAGCTCTGTCATAAAGCTCTGGCAGAATGCCATAATCTCTCTGTCTGATTTGCCCTTCGGGTCGAAATCAGAACCACCCTTACCACCACCGATAGGAAGTGTTGTAAGCGAATTCTTGAAAATCTGCTCAAAACCTAAGAACTTGATAATGCTTAAGTTTACAGAAGGATGAAGTCTCAAACCTCCCTTGTAAGGTCCAATCGCATTGTTGAACTGTACACGGAAACCTCTGTTTACCTGAACCTGTCCATTGTCATCTACCCAGGGTACACGGAACATAATCTGACGATCGGGCTCAGTAATACGCTCTAAGATGGCATTTTTTCTATAAAGCTCCTCATTTGCATCGATTACCGGGCGTAATGACTCTAAAACCTCTCCTACTGCCTGTAAGAACTCCGGCTGATCGGCATTTTTTGCTTTTACCTGCTCAAGCACTTCATCAACATAACTCATGATAAATATCTCCTTTAATTTTATTATTTTTATTCACTGATTATTTTTCGCCAAATTCATCGTTCTTATGTCTTGGCGATTTCTTTCTTTAATATAGTACAGTTTGAAAGTTTAATCAACTAAATTCTTCATTTTCTTAATAAAATAAGGCACATTTCCTAATTTGGGAATGTGCCTTTTGCAAGATTTCATATGTTATTATTCAAAATTTGTGTTTTACCGGTTCATTTTTGACTGCGAAATCTTACTCAGAGAAAAGAATCCGCATCCAACTAGTACAAGTGCTACACAGATTAAAAACTTCGGATCAAATCCATCTCCGGTCTTAGGCGTGTTATCCTTCTCATGAACATTGGATGTTGTTGATGAGTACGCGCCGGATCCACCGTTTGAACTACCGGAAGAACCGGAGCCATTTGACGGCTTCTTGGTGTCGGAGCCGGAACTCGGTTTGGAACTGTTTCCGCTGCCGGAATCTTCTGTATTCACCGGTTGCTCATCATCTTCATCGTCGTAGTTTGGATTTCCGGTTGTAATCTCCGCGGTCTCATCATCATCGTCGCCGCCGCTGCCGTCTCCATCTAATGCATAGAATACATAGTCATTATCAGCAGCGTAACTCTCTGCTTCAGAGCCCGTGTATCCATATATAATATCCGGCGACCAGCTCTGGGAACCAATGCCGGTCACACTTGCAGGAATTGTAATTGATGTGATACCGCTACTATTAAATGCTCCGTTCTCAATCGTTGTCGTTCCGTACGGAACAGTCAGGCTTGTAATCCGGCTGCATCCGTTAAATGCTCTTCCGCCAATGATTTTTAACGCCGAATTTAATGCCACGCTGCTTTTTGCAGGCGGACAAATGAGCAGCTTCGTATATGATGCGTTGTACAGACATCCACCGTCCGAGGCATAGGTTCCATTTCCTTCTGATACATTGATTGTTGCAAGAGAACTGCAACCGCTAAAGGCATCCGTGGAAATGCTGGTTGTGCTTGCCGGAACAGATACCCCTGAAAGTGCACTGCAACCGCTGAACGCGCCGCTTCCAATCGTTGTCACTCCCTCCGGCACTGCCATCGAGGACAGACTCTTACAACCCTTGAAGGCATTGCTTCCGATACTGTTAATGGATGCTGCAATTGCAATACTTGTCAGTGCACTATCGCCCGAAAAAGTATCGCTCGGAATTGAAGAGATACTTGCCTGAATGCTGACAGAAGATAACTTTGTACAACCGGAAAAAACTCCTGTTCCAAGGCTGCTCACACTTCCCGGAATTGTTACGCTTGTCAGTCCCGTACAGTTAGCAAACGCATTGTTTCCTATACTTGTCACAGACGAAGGAATCTGAATTGCCGCAATATTATATTTTCCTGAAAACGCATTCTCTGCGATTGAAGTCACTGTATCAGGAATTACAACATTTCCACCGCTTCCGGTGTACCCGGTCACGGTTGTGCCGGAAATTGTAAAACCCGATGTACTGCTGCTCACCGTTGTTGCATACACCATTCCATTCGGAATCAGCATGGTAATCAGCAGTGCCAGCATAACGACCTTTTTTCGCATATTCTTTGCTCTTTCTCTCATGGTCATCGCTCCCACTCATCGTCTGATCAATCACTTTACTTTTTTGGCAATGATAAACATTCTGCCTTCTTCAGTATAACCACTACATGTAGATAAAGTCAACAGCTCATCACCGTATTTAGCATCCAACGGGCCACGCTTTAACGCATCCAGCTGGGCAACATTCACAAGAAACGCTTCATATTCAGATTCATTCGAAGCATTTAAAAAGTTGTAATAGCGAAATGTATACTCATCCTGATAACTGACCTCTGACAAAAATGCACCGATCACTTCATAAGTTCCACGCTCGTAAATGGTATCGAAAGTTACCGTCTTATGTTCTTCGAGATATCCTTTTTCCAAATACTTTTTCAGCGTGCCAAACATTGCTCCGCTTTTCATATTGTGACCATAGATTATCAGATTTGTATCACGATTCACAAAATCATTTCGATCGTCCATGAATAACGACCCGTTTTTATCTTTTTTCCGTGAAAAACTGTGCGTCAGATAAAACTGTCCGTCATCCTCCGTCGATTGCAGTACCGGATAATTAATGACTGTGCCTTCAATTTCCAGCCATCCGACAATATCCGGATTTTCTTCATGCATCTCCACAAATTCAGGTAAAATCTCCGGCAGTTCCTGTACTTGTGTGTCTGTCTGCTCCTCCTTGGAATTATCTTCAGTCTCTTGTTCCACAGAATCTGCTATGGCAACCTCGTCCGAATTCTGTTTGGGAGCTTCTTCCCGGATGAAGTGTCCGGTCATATTTTGCATTTCCTGAAGCCGTTTCATCTCGAGGGCTGTCTGTTCCTCCAAATAGGACGCATAACTAAAATACCCGAAAAGGCCTACCGCCGCCAGCACACAAACGATGCCGGCGATGCGGTATTTTCTTGCACTTTTCTTATTTTTTAACTTTAAGTTTTCTTCTGTCCGCTTCTCCTCCACCATCGCAATCGACTGATTTGCCACAATATCCGACAAATACATGAAGAAGTTTACGCCAACCTTACTGCGAAACACAATCTCTTTATTGCGAATGCGAGTATAGAGACGGACCGCAACATCAATATCATTGATGTCTACCTCCTGCGTAATCAGATCTATTTTCTTTAAATCGTCTTCCGCTTCAAGATATTCTTCGTAGGTATCAAATTCGTATTCACCGAGTTTGTATTTCTTTTCCCTCATTGTTTCAAATCACCAAAACTCTTGTTACTTCACCGTTACTGCACGAATGGTGTTGTAATTGCTGTAAGTCTTTACTCCGTTATTGGTACGGTATGCGCGAATGGTATAGTAATACTTCTCGCCGCTTGCCAGACCTGCATCCACATATTTTCGGGCTGAGTTCTTGCTCACGGTCTTAAGCTTTGTATAAATACCATCTCGTTTCGTACTGTAGTAAATCTCATAGCCGCTTGCTTTGCTAACCTTTGACCAGGTCAGGGTTACCTTGCCCCTGCTCGTTGATTTTGCCTTCAAAGTCGGTGTGTTCAACAAAGTCTTTGCTGAAACTGCCGACGAGAAGTTACCATATGATACGCTTCCATCACTGTTCTCAACATATGAACGAACCTTGTACTTATAGGTAGTATAAGAATTCAGATTCTTAACAACATAACTGTTATTAGAAGTCATTGCAATGACACGGTTCTTTTCATTACATATCTGATAACCGTCCGCATAGCTTTGTGCGGTCCATGCAAGCTTCATTCTGTTGTTCTTAATTGTACTTACACGCAAACCACTGACTGCTGCAGATGTAATCTTGAACGGGATTACCTTCGTTCCGGTGTAATTCTTGCTAAGGGCAGTCACTGTAATTGATGCCGTTCCGGGATTCGTATTGTTGCTGTAGGTAATCGTATAATCGGTTCCCGCAACCAGCGTCTTACCATTTGTTGAATCCGTCACCGTAATATTCGGTGTATAGGTGCTTCCGTTATAGCTGTAACTGTCTACTGCTGTTGTCAGGCAGTTCTCAATATTCTTTGCCTGAATGGTAAAAGGAATCTCTTTTGTACCGGAATAACTTCCAATTCCGGTAACTGTCATGGTTGCCGTGCCGACATTGATATTGTTTCTATAGGAAACGATATAGTCTGTTCCCTTATTCAACAGTCTTCCGTCCATCGTAACAATTACTTCAGGGGTTATCGCATATCCTGAATAAATATAATTGGTTGAATAGCCACTAATCTCCATTCCACCAGCCTTGTTACTGATGTTGAAGGTACCTCTCACCGTTCCAAAATAGTAGGAAGAAGCCAATCCCTGTGCCAGAACAGTTGCAACACCCACATTAATATTATTTGCGTAGGTTGTCTCGTAATCTCTTCCCGGTACCAATACAATATTTCCGCACTTCACGGTTACATTCGGTGTAACATACGATCCGGTATATACCTGATCATCAACCCGCACAATCTGTCCATATCTTGACAAATCAGCCTTAATTTCATAATTCTTTACAATTGTTCCGGTATAGTTATTACCCGTTCCGGTAATTGTCAAAGTGGCAACACCGGGATAGATGTCGTTGCTTGCGGTTATATAGAAGTTGTTTGTGTTGATGGTTCCGCCTGCCACACGAATACTCGGTACGCGATGTCCGCCATTGTAAAGCATATAGTTATACTGACTGTTGTCATAGTACAGTTCAATGTCTTCTGCTGAAATGGTTGTCGTTCCATCTGTCAGCGATCCGGTTCCCTCGCTCGTTCCATCGTTATTCTGATTTCCGGACATGTTTGATCCATCAATGGTGAAATATCCGTATACTTTTCCGGTGTAGTTTCCTTTACCGTCAATAACGATTGTTGCCTTACCGGCGGAGATATTATTCATGTACCCAACCGTATAGTCAATACCGGCTGTCAATTGCACGCTTCTCGTGTCATTTCGGTTGCTGTCATCAATCGGAAGAAGTGTATCCGTTACCACGATACCTCTCGGACGAATCTCACTTCCGGTGTAATAGTACATTCCTTCAAATCCGGAAACACTACAGTTTGCAATTGTCTTGGGTTGAATTGTATACTTGCAATCATCTGCCGGAGTCTTCGCATAAGTACCCTTCGAAGGCACACCGATTACTGCTACATAGTAGGTTGCCGCATCAACAATCTCATCGCTTTTTACCACATTTTCTTTTTCAATTCCATTCTTATAGAACGCAATCTGGTAACGCTTCTCTCCGGTAGCCGCATCAGTTAAATCTGATATTCCATTCGCTTCAACCGTAATCTCTGTCTCCTTCGGAGCCTGCTTTAAACCATTGTAGGTCGTATAAGAATCTTTTGAGCCATTTACAAGCGCATAGGTTTTGCTGATATCCTCGCCGATATAGAAGTCAATCTTCTTTTCTCCGGTGTAATTTCCAATACCGGTCACAGTCATTGTAACCTTACCTGCATAGCTGTGAAGCGGCTTGTTATCATATCGTTCTAACTCATCGTACTCTGACAGATAAGAAACCGAATAATCGGTATCTTTTGCAAGTATCCGATCGCTATTTCCAAGCGCATGTGTGATTGTCATGGACTCGATGACATCCGGCTCCACGCTGTTTCCGTCAAACGGATAATTCTCTGCTATTGCTGAAAAATGAATGGCAGAACCTGTCACACTTTCGTTAATGTTCTTGGGGCGGATAACAAAGTCACGGGATACGGTTCCTGTATAGTTACTGCCGTCCTTTGCTGTTACTTCAACAGTTGCTGTTCCTGCATCTGTATTGTTTGTGAATACAACATTATAAGTATTCGCATCCAGCTTCTCCGAATTATAGAACACATCAAAGGAGGGCTCATGTGCCGTGCCATTGAATACACAAACCGGTTCTCCGGCAACTACCGCTCCATTACACTGGGGATCAGAGTCTTTAAATACAATCTGAAGTCCTTCCGTCATCGGGCGCTTTTCCACTTTGACTGTGACAACTCGCTCGCCCTTAAAGTTACCGATACCTTTCACTTTTACATAGTAGGTTCCCTGATTATACGGAATGTAATAGGTCTCTGTTGCATTCGGCTTGCCATTTATTGTTCCGACCTCATAAGTACAGGTGCTATCTGTATAGTATTTTACAATTGTAAAATCTTTCCCGCACTCAAGTTTTTTGCCACTTGTAGTCATCATGATCTTCATGCGCTCAAGCATGCGTTCCTCAATCACATTTCCGTCATAAACCAATTCAATCTGCTCACCGGAAATATCAGAGTCAGCTATTGATTTCTCACTAATCACAATCGGTATAGAGTGACTGCCTGTATAATTGTTCACTCCGAGGAATGTGATTTGCGGTACGCTTCCTTCCGGCGTTACATTCTTCAAATCGCCCTGATAATATACGATATAGTCTGCATTTCGTCCATTGGTCAGCACGGAACCGTTATCCGTCAATGTGATTCCTAATGATTCTGCTGTAAATGTATCTCCGGTATATTCGAGATATTGAGTGCCTGAATGTGAATACAGCACATGCGGAGGTTCAATGGAAGCCGGCTTAATGTTGAACATACAGCTTCTTGTTCCCGTTCCGGTAATATACTCACCCGGTTTTACAATCACATAGGCCGTTCCCGCATTGATGTTCTCACGGTACTCAACATTATAATAGCTACTGCTTATTGCTATCGCACCTTCACTGACAAAATTGCTGCTATTTGAAAATCCGGGCACTGCCGGGCAGTATGCCAATACATCCGGCAACTTTTCCATCCCACTATACTCATAGTTGATATTGGTGTTTCGGTTATCAATTACCCGAACCGCCTCGCTTGTGTCACTTTTCAGGTATAACACAAGCTTCTCAAGCGGATAGGTCACCTTGAACTTATGCTGGATTTCACCGCTATAGTTTCCGATACCACGCAGTGTTACAGTTGCCTCTCCGATTCCATTGTTATTGTTGTATCCGACAATCTCGTAGTCACGGTCACGCTTTAATTCCACATCACCAATCTTGACAATGAAAGAGCCCTTTGTGACAACTGCAGGCATGCCGTCATATTCAATCGCGTTGCTCTCACCATTTAATGCGATTACGGTATTGCCATCATCAATTCCATTTACAATCGAGAACGGAATCTCAACGCATCCATAGTAATAGTGCTTACCACGCTGACCACCATTCACGCGAAGCAGATAGTTTCCTACTGCGGGATCTGCCGGATTAAATCCGCTGGACCAGTTCATGTCATACTCGCCAGGATTAATGACACCATTATCCTCATCGTCAAACAGGCGCACCAACTCGAGCAGACCGTTTGGTCCGCCACTTGAATATACTTCTTCCCATTTCTTTTTCGAGATAATTGCTCCCGGTGTCAACAAACTGGTACTGGTCGGCTTTGCCCCATCAAAATTCGCATAGAGTGTAATCGGAAGCTGTCTTTTTCCGGTATAGCCTCCAATACCTTCGATTTTTACATAATTGTCCGCCTGACCGGGCTGATTATTATCGCCGTACTCGATAATCTTATAGTCCTTATCAAGCTTCAGCTTCGTCTCCCGTTCCTCAGAATCCTTATAAACAATTGTAAATACGGATGGTTTCACCTGTGCGGGATGATCAATATCCCGAATCACCATCTCGCTTAACTTCCATTCGATATAGAAATCTCCTACCTGCGCTTCCTCTTTTGACTTAAAACTCTGTTTCGAAAGATCCGTAACTGAAATCGGAATTACAATGTTACGCTTTCCTGTATAGTTGCCAATACCTGTAACTTCATATGTAATTTGGAAGCCACCGCTCGTTGCAACGATTGCGCTTCCGGATACATAGACCGGATTCGCCACATAGTCCTCACCCGCTATTAACTTGTAGCTGTTATGGCGAAGCGTAAAGGAAGGTAATTCTCCGCTATAGTGTGCATCCTCATCATGAGTTTCCACCAAGGAATTCACATCGGTCGGAGTGATATTATACAATACTGTCCACACATTATTTACGGTGTCAGCGTAATTGTTGATTCCTGTCAAAATAAGCTCTTTGTTATTTCCGGCTGTTTTTACTTCCTCCGGATCCCAGGATACGGTATAATCCGTCCCTTCTGTAAGTCCGATTCCTGCACAGGTAACGATTACGCTCGGAATCATTGTTCCGCCGTTTGGCTGATAAGGAATATCATCATCGGGAACAAGATGCACCCGTAAATTGGTTGTCGTCCACTTCGGCGCAGTAATTTCATAATATCCACCAAGTCCGGTGTTTCGCGTAGTTCTTCCGTAATAGCCCTTCTCCGGCTTGCCGACAGCAATCACATAAATTGTACCGACATCCGACAGCATATGATTGGCCAAAGTTGCCCGCTCATACTGCACATCGAAATTAGCACTCGAGATTCCTGTTGCAATTCCCGTACTGTCATTGAGTCCGATTGCGCTTGGCGTAATATCGCTTCCTGTATACGAATATTTCTTCACCGTATCCTTTACCACAGCGCGATGTTTGGAAATGTCTGTTCCGCATGCTGCCTCAGCAACCAGCTCATCTGCGTAGCTGTTTCTTCCTTCTAACGAAATCCTGTATTTTCCTGCATTCTTAAGACCGGTAATCTCATCGGTAGCATTACTGATTGCAAAGTTTACGCCACCGTCTGAGACAACTTCTTCCCATTCCCTGCTTGCGTCATTGTAGCGCTCCAGCTTTCCCAGCTCATAGTCGGTTTCCATGGACAGCTTCTTTTGTGTGGATATACGCGCATCATCCTTCACCGTCAGCTTAATCTTATAGTTTCCAACTGTTCCACTGCCGGAAGCTTCAACCGTAAACTTGCTTCCCTCCTCCTGCGTAAAAAGACGCGGTGTGATCGTATAAGTCAGGCGTTTTGTTCCTGTGTAGTTTCCTGTTCCGGTAATAACTACTGCTGCGAGCGTAGTCGTTGTTACTTTATTCGAATATTCGTAATCGTAGGTATAATCTGTCGTCTCCTCTAATGTAGATCCAACGAGAGCCGGACGGGTTTCGCCACCGTTCCACTCGATTTCGCCATCATTTACACCCTGCAGCTGGAAACCGGTTACCTCTCCAATATCTTTCGGGTCAATCCAATACGAAAGATTCTGTGGATCTCCAACAATATTTGCCGACTTACTGCGAATACGCAATGTATAATTTGATCCTTTTGCATCACTCGGCAATTGGCCTTTAAACACTTCATCGCTATCTGTAATTATTTCATAGTCAATTCCTTCCGTCATCTGATACTTAAAATCAGCACCATAAACATGACCAACTCCGCCATCAATGATTACAGACGGATTAATTGGTTCTCTGTTGTATTT
>JAQXMB010000077.1 GCA_029012425.1 bacterium
CTTAATTAGAAAAATTTAGGTTGTTTGATTAGAATGAATAAAAGTTATGACGATGGAACGCCGTGTGCTAGGAAACTAGCATGCACGGTGTGGAGCGGGGGAAAAGCTAGAGATAATATCAAAGGCTTACCTATCGCTATAGCAGGTGATGCAGATTGTGCGGGATCTTGCAGGCTATCCGCTCGGCCGAAGTGATCTGGTGCGGCGTGCGATGTCCAAGAAAAAGACGCATGTCATGGAGGAGGAGCGCAAAAACTTCGTATACGGAAACAAAGAGCAGCAGGTAGCCGGATGTCTTTCCAACGGAATCAGTGAGCAGGTGGCAAATAAGATTTACGATGAGATGATTGATTTTGCCAAGTATGCATTCAATAAATCCCACGCCGCTGCCTATGCGGTTGTCGCTTATCAGACTGCTTACTTAAAACAGCACTATCCGGTAGAGTTTATGGCTGCGCTTATGACTTCCGTGAAGGATAACACGACCAAGGTATCCGAGTATATTCAGACCTGTCGGAGCATGGGGATTAAGATTCTTCCACCGGATATCAACGAGGGTGAGGGCGATTTTTCTGTGTCCGGTGATTCGATTCGCTTTGGCATGAGCGCGATAAAAAGTGTCGGTTATCCGGTCATCCGTGCCGTTGTAAGCGAGAGAAAACGCGGCGGCCCTTACAAGAGTCTCAAGGATTTTCTCGTGCGCGTCAGTGGCAGAGAGGTCAATAAGCGTGCGGTTGAAAACTTTATCAAATCCGGTGCGATGGATTGCATTGAGGGCAATCGAAAGCAGAAGGTGATCATGGCACCGCTTGTCATGGATCAGTGCGCGCAGGAGAAAAAAGGCGCAGTGGAAGGACAGATGTCACTGTTTGATCTTGCTCCGGAGGAGAATAAGAAGGATTTTGAAATTCAACTTCCAAAGGTTGAAGAATATGATAAAGAGACACGGCTTGCACTTGAAAAAGAAGTGCTCGGTGTCTACATCAGTGGTCATCCGCTTGAGGAATATGAGGAAAAATGGCGCAAGAACATCTCGGCAGTCACCACGGATTTTATCTATGATGAGGAGAGTGGCCAGACGAAGCTTTCTGACGGTCAATCGGTGACCATTGGCGGGATGCTCACGGATAAAACGATAAAATATACAAAGAATAATAAAACCATGGCGTTTTTGACAATCGAGGATCTGGTCGGCACGGCGGAAGTGATTGTTTTTCCGCGTGATTATGAGAAGTATCGGGATCTGCTTGTCGATGATGCGAAGATTTTTGTCCGTGGCCGGGTGAATGCTGAGGAAGAAAAAAACGGCAAGCTTATCTGTGAGCGGATTGATGCATTTGATTCACTTCCCAAGGAGCTGTGGATTCAGTTTGCGACAAAGGAAGCATACGAAAACGAGGAACAAAAAATCTACGGACTGTTGCAGTCGACGGAGGGAAAGGATGAAATCGTTATTTATATCCGGCAGCCACGACTGCTCAAGCGTCTTCCCGC
This sequence comes from bacterium, assembly GCA_029012425.1. Taxonomy (GTDB): domain Bacteria; phylum Bacillota; class Clostridia; order Lachnospirales; family Lachnospiraceae; genus W0P33-017. Next base: position 1,495 of record JAQXMB010000077.1, read on the forward strand.
AAAGTGGAACACAACGGTCGATGAAACACTTTTAGCCCGTTTTTACGACACTTTTGGCGAAAAAAATGTAAAAGTTGTTGAAAAGTCTATTGAAAACGGTGCCAAAAGAGATTAAAATAGGATAGATTTAAGAGAGAACGAAGGATTTTAGGAGGTTTGTAACATGGCAAACGAGATTCATACAATAGGAGTACTTACCAGTGGTGGAGATGCCCCCGGAATGAACGCGGCAATTCGCGCGGTCGTTCGTCAGGCAATTGCAAAAGGAAAAAAAGTTAAAGGTATTCAGAGAGGCTACGCAGGACTTCTTCAGGAAGAGATCATTGATATGGAGAAGCGCGATGTATCAGATATTATTCAGCGCGGTGGTACGGTTCTTCAGACTGCCCGTTGTAAGGAGTTTACAACTGCTGAGGGACAGAAGAAAGGTGCGGAGATTTGTAAGAAGCACGGAATCGACGGAATCATCGTAATCGGTGGAGACGGCTCCTTCCGCGGCGCACAGAAGCTTGCAGGACTTGGAATCAACACCATCGGTGTTCCGGGAACCATCGATCTTGATATTTCATGTACGGATTATACAATCGGATTTGACACCGCGGTAAATACTGCTATGGAGGCAATTGACAAGGTGCGTGATACTTCAACCTCACATGAGCGATGCAGCATTATCGAGGTAATGGGTCGCGGAGCCGGATATATCGCACTTTGGTGCGGCATCAGTAACGGTGCGGAGGATGTACTTCTTCCGGAGCGTTATGATTATGACGAGCAACGTCTTGTAAATAATATTATTGAGAACCGTAAGAGAGGTAAGAAGCATCATATCATCATCAATGCAGAGGGCATCGGACATTCAACCTCTATGGCAAAGCGTATCGAGGCCGCTACCGGTGTTGAGACGAGAGCGACCATCCTTGGACATATGCAGCGTGGTGGCTCACCGACTGCAAAGGATCGTATGATGGCATCGCTTATGGGTGCATATGCAGTTGATTTACTCTGCGAAGGAAAGAGCAACCGTGTGGTAGCATCAAAGCAGGGCGGACTTGTTGATTTCGATATCGATGAGGCACTTGCAATGACAAAGACGGTTGATGACTACGAGTACGAGATTTGCCAGACACTTTCAAAATAGGAAGACTTATGATTACAAGTACATCAAATCAGCAAATGAAAATGATCGTACAACTCAATAAAAAAGCGAAGGCGCGTAGGGAACTGCGTGCCTTTGTTGTTGAAGGAATCAAGCTTTGTCTTGAGACTCCGGCGCATTTGCTCAAAAGTGTCTATGTCGCAGAAAGCTTTTTGCAGGATACGGCACATATGGACCTGTTAGAGCAAAGAGGGATTGCGTATGAGGTGGTGGCAGACCATATCTTTGAGAAGGTCTGTGATACGAACACACCGCAGGGAGTACTTGCAGTTGTGCAGATGCCGGAATATTCTTTTGAGGAACTGTTAGGCGGAGCTCATCCGAGACTTCTCGTGCTTGAGGATATTCAGGATCCCGGAAATCTGGGCACGATGTTTCGTACCGGAGAGGGCGCAGGAATCAGTGGAATTATCATGAGCCGGGGAACCGTGGATTTATTTCATCCAAAGACGGTGCGTGCAACGATGGGAAGTATTTATCGTGTACCGTTTTTGGTTACAGAGGATGTGTGCGGGACGATTCGCAAATTGCATGAGCGCGGCGTGACAACTTACGCTGCACACCTGAAGGGCAAGAAGTTTTACGATGAATGCGACTATCGCAGAGCATGCGCCTTTCTCATTGGGAATGAAGGAAATGGATTAAGTGCCAAGACAAGTGCTTTGGCAAGCGCGTACTTAAAGATTCCGATGGAGGGTTCCCTCGAGTCTTTGAATGCGGCCATGGCAGCAGGAATACTGATGTATGAGGCACACCGGCAGGTTAGATCAGCGATGGGGGAAGCGGCATGCGAATCTGGTTCAAATTGATGAAAGACAATCATCTGGTGCGCGATTATATGTTTGAAGATGTAACCGATGATACCAGAACACATAAAGTATTTCGAAGCATCGATGAAGTTTGCAGAGAGTTTGATCTTGGGCGGCCAATTTGGCTGCAAGCGACCATCGACGCATTTAAGCGCCACGCAAAGGCAAGATTTACACCGGATGCATTTGTGGAGGATGTGGATTTTGACTTCCTAGAGATCCATGTGATCGAGGAAGACGAATAGGGTTTTGTTGGGGAAGAGGAGTGATACTGGAAAAGTATTTGAAAAATTGGTATAATACAATAATTATTGTCCTAAATAGGAGAAGGGGGATATATGGAGACAACGACTATTTTAGAGGATAATGTTGACAGCTGGGAGACACTCATTTTTTTATACAATTCAGCATTGAAGGAGGTTGGAACAAAACTGGAGATTCTCAACGATGAGTTTGTCCATGTTCACAAGTACAACCCCATTGAATATATCAAATCAAGAATCAAATCGCCGGAGAGCATCTGTAAGAAGCTCAAGCGCAACGGACATGATACTTCACTTGACAATATGGTTCAGTATGTGAACGATATTGCGGGAATTCGTATTGTGTGCTCCTTTACATCCGATATTTACCGGATGGCGGAGATGATAGGAAAACAGAACGATTTAACGGTTCTTTCAGTGAAGGATTACATCAAGCATCCGAAGCAAAGTGGCTATAAGAGCTATCACATGCTGGTTTCCGTGCCGATTTTCCTTTCCGACCGCGTGGTCGAGACAAAGGTTGAGATTCAGATTCGAACAATTGCGATGGACTTCTGGGCAAGTCTTGAGCACAAAATCTACTATAAGTTTGAGGGACACGCGCCTGAGTATATCAGCAGAGATTTGAGAGAGTGTTCAGATATCGTATCCATGATGGATGCAAAAATGCTTCAGCTCAACGAAGCCATTCTCAAGGCGAAGCAGGAGCAGAGCGAACAGGAATAACGACAGCTTTATCCATACCTATGATAAAAGATTTTTGAAAAGTTGGTGGTTATATGGCAGAACTTACAGCAGAACAGATAGAACAATTAGAACAAAAAGTAGTATCAACCGCAGAACACATTCGCAAGATGGACGATTTTGTGAGTCCCGGAATTTTGTACGATGAGTTGATTCGGTGCGTGCGCAAATACCACCCCTCCGGTGATATTTCCATGATCGAGAAGGCTTTTCAGATTGCAAACAATGCGCACAAGGATCAGATGCGCAAATCCGGAGAGGCATATATCATTCATCCGCTTTGTGTTGCAATTATTCTTGCAGAGCTTGAGCTGGATAAGGAGACGATCGTCGCCGGACTGCTCCACGATGTTGTGGAGGATACGGTTATGACAACCGAGGAGATCGCAGCGGAATTCAATGAGGAAGTTGCGCTCTTAGTTGACGGTGTCACGAAATTAGGACAGCTTTCTTATGATGCCGATAAGGTTGAGATTCAGGCTGAAAATCTGCGTAAGATGTTTCTTGCCATGGCAAAGGATATCCGTGTCATTCTGATTAAGCTTGCCGACCGCCTGCACAACATGCGTACGCTCAAATATATGAAGCCTGAAAAACAGAAGGAAAAAGCGCGTGAGACAATGGATATCTATGCGCCGATCGCACAAAGGCTTGGTATTTCAAAGGTAAAGATTGAGCTGGATGATCTGTCACTGAAATATCTTGAGCCGGAAGCATATTATGACCTGGTGGAAAAGGTGGCGATGCGCAAAGGTGCCAGAGACGAATATGTGCAGAATCTGATTAATGAGGTCAGATGTCATATCGAGGAGGCAGGAATTGAAGCATCGATTGACGGTCGCTCAAAGCACTTTTTCAGTATTTATAAAAAGATGGTCAATCAGGATAAGACTATCGACCAGATCTATGATCTGTTTGCAATCCGTATTCTGGTAAAGGACTTAAAGGACTGTTATGCGGCACTCGGAGTCATCCATGAGATGTATAAGCCGATTCCCGGTCGTTTTAAGGACTATATTGCGATGCCCAAACCCAATATGTATCAATCACTGCACACGACACTGATCGGACCGGACGGAAGACCGTTTGAGATTCAGATTAGAACCTATGAGATGCACAAGACGGCGGAATTCGGTATCGCAGCACACTGGAAATATAAAGAAGCCGCAAATGGCAATGCGTTAAACGGCGAGGAGGAGAAGCTAAGCTGGCTGCGTCAGATTCTTGAGTGGCAGCGTGACATGTCGGATAACAGAGAATTTATGAGTCTTTTGAAAAGTGATCTGGATCTGTTTTCCGATGCGGTATTCTGCTTCACGCCGACCGGAGATGTCAAAAACCTGCCGACCGGTTCAACACCGGTAGATTTTGCATACAGTATTCACTCCGCAGTTGGAAATAAGATGATTGGTGCGAAGGTCAATGGTAAGCTTGTCCCGATTGATTATCATATTCAAAACGGCGACCGCATTGAGATCATCACCTCGCAAAACTCCAAAGGTCCCAGCCGCGACTGGCTGAACATTGTTAAGAGTACGCAGGCAAAAAACAAGATTAATCAGTGGTTCCGCAGTGAGTTTAAGGAAGAAAATATCCAAAAGGGCCGTGAGATGATTGAAAAGTACTGCAAGACCAAAGCAATCGTCTGGCCCGACCTGAATAAATCAGAGTATCAGGCAAAGATTTTGCGCAAATACGGCTTTCATGATTGGGAGAACTGTCTGGCATCCATCGGACAGGGCGCGCTAAAAGAAAGTCAGATTGTGCACCGCATGCTCGATGAATACCGCAAGGATCACCCGATTCAGGTGAGCGATGAGGATATCTTAAAGCAACATGAGAACGGCCCGGAGCGACCGCCGATAGAGCATCGCTCAAAGAGCGGAATCGTTGTAAAGGGCTTGTATGATATTGCCGTTCATTTGTCGAAATGCTGTAGTCCTGTTCCGGGAGATGAGATTGTTGGATTTGTCACCCGTGGACGAGGCGTATCGATTCACCGGACGGACTGTATCAATATGATCAATTTGTCAGATATGGAGAGAGCCCGCCTAATCGAGGCAGAATGGAGTGCGGATGCAGCAAAAGACGCTTCAAGCTTCCTTGCCGAGATTAAGATTTACGGAAACAACCGCACCGGTCTGTTGGTTGATCTTACGAGAACCTTTACCGAGCGCGGTATTGACATCAATTCCATCCACTCAAAGACAAATAAACAGAATGTGGCAACGATTGCAATTTCCTTCCAGACAAAGAGTAAGGAGCAGTTGAATGCATTGATTGAGAAGCTGCGTCAGATTGAAAGCATCATTGATATCGAACGAACCACAGGCTGACAGAGGAATTCAAATATGAAGATAAAACATAATGTCGTTGGCGTAGTAGGAACAAACTGCTATTTCGCCGTAAATGAAACAAGCAACGAATGTCTCATCATCGATCCGGGTGATCAGGCGCAGCGCCTCAGTGAGAAGATTCAGGCGAATGAACTCAAACCGGTTGCGATCCTGCTTACCCATGCACATTTTGATCACATCATGGCGGCAGAAGCGCTTGCCAAAGAGTATGAGATCAAAATTTTCGTGCATGAGGATGATGCCCGGATGCTTATGGAGCCTTCACTCAATTGTGGTTCCATGATCGGAGCGCGTGTAAGTTTCAAAGCTGATGAGACAGTAAAAGATGGACAGAAGCTTTTTCTTGCGGGATTTGACATCGAAGTGCTTCACACTCCCGGACATACACCCGGCGGATGCTGCTATTATTTCGCTGAAGAAGGAGTGGTATTCTCCGGAGATACACTATTTTGTGAATCTGTCGGAAGAACTGATTTGCCCGGAGGAAGCAGCAGTACGCTCATTCGCTCGATTCGTGAGAAGCTCATGAAGCTTCCGGATTTGACGATTGTCTATCCCGGACATGGGGAGCCTACAAAAATCAGCACTGAAAAACAATACAACCCATTTGTGTAAAAAAATATGATCATAGTACAATTAAGTAAAGCAGATTTTGAATACGATATCCATTCTCTGGTGAAAGCATTCTTTCCATCAGAGAATGTTTCTGTTTCGGCAGAAAAAAAAGAACCGACAGAGCGTGTGAGCGCATATGCGCATGTTTCAATGGAAGAAAAGGAAATCGTACTTTCCTGGTGGGATTTGAAGGAAGTGTGTTTTCCCCGGGAACTACCTGCTCTGCAGGAAATTGAAAGTTTCATCGCGTCCAAGGAACCAAATGAGACAGAGCGGATTGTGTTAGAAACCGCTGAGCGCCCGTTCATAAAAAATGACTTGAAGCGAGGCATCTATCGCATGCTGCGTCGACAGACCGGCCGGGAGCTTCCATGGGGCACGCTGACCGGAATCCGCCCGACACGCATTGCGATGCAGATGATTGAACAGGGCAAGGATGATGCGACAATTGCAAGCGCCATGAAGGAGAATTATCTCACTTCTGATGAAAAGATAGACTTGGCAATCGACATTGCAAGAAGAGAGAAGGATGTATTATCCGGACTGAACTACAAGGATGGTTACAGCTTATATGTCGGAATCCCGTTTTGCCCGAGTACCTGTCTCTATTGCTCGTTTACTTCTTATCCGCTTGCAGCGTGGGAAAAGAGAGTGGATGACTATCTGGATGCGCTTGAGAAGGAGCTTGAGTTCGTAAAGGAAATCTATGGGCATAAGGAGTGTAACTCCATCTATATTGGCGGTGGAACACCGACCACATTAAGCGCAAAGCAGCTTGATCGGTTACTTACCATGATTGAGAAGCGATTTGACCGGTCGAAGCTTTTGGAATTTACACTCGAAGCGGGAAGACCGGACAGTATCACGAGAGAAAAGCTACTTGCTGTCCGGGATCATGCAGTGGATCGAATCTCTGTCAATCCGCAGACGATGAAGGATGAGACGCTTCGTGTGATCGGAAGACATCACACGGTAGCTCAGACCATCGAAAGCTTCGAGCTTGCCCGGTCGCTTGGATTTGACAACATTAATATGGATCTCATTTTGGGACTTCCGGGTGAGACAATCGACGATGTTGCAATGACGGTCGAGAAAATCAGGGAATTATCGCCGGATAATCTGACGGTTCATTCGCTTGCGCTGAAGCGCTCTGCAAGACTGAATATCTGCAGAGATCAGTACAAGGATTATCGCATGGAGATTACGCCGGAGCACCAGCGCCTCACTGCGCAGTGCGCGCGCGACCTTGGCATGAATCCGTACTACATGTACCGTCAGAAGAACATGACGGGCAATTATGAGAATGTCGGTTATGGCCGTCCCGGAAAAGAGGGTATCTACAACATTCTGATCATGGAGGAAGTGCAGACCATCGTCGCCTGCGGTGCCGGAACCGTCACCAAGCGTGTGTACCAGGGGGACGGGGGTAGTGGTTCATCCGGGCGCATCGAACGATGTGACAATGTGAAGGATGTCACACTTTACATGGAGAAACTCGATGAGATGATCGAGCGGAAACGAAGGCTGCTATGCCAGTAAGTACAGCAGCATACATGATGATGTAATGGAATACCAAATAAAACGCCTGAGGGACGAACTTATTCTAACGAATAGGGATGTCTTTGTTGTTTGTCTCCTATATGACAAAAGCCTCCGGAGGGATGCGCACGCGTAAGTGAAAGGAAGCTTTTGAGGGAAGAACCCAACGGCATAACCAAGAGCAAAGCAAGTATCCTATATTCGATCGAAAAAAAGAAGTACTCCAATCAAAATTTGTAGGAGGTAAACTACTGTGAACGAATTAGAAAAATGTATGGCTGGTGAGTGGTATGATTGTCATAACGAGATTTTTTTAAAATATAAAAACAATGCAAGAAAATTATTGTCACAATATAATTCTTTTTCATATGACCAAAAGAAAGAAAAGACAGAAGTTTTGAAACAGCTCTTCGGAAGTATGGGAACAAATGTATCAGTAGGACTTCCGTTTATCTGTGACTATGGAAAAAATATTCATATTGGTACAAATGTATCAATTAATATGAATTGTACATTTGTTGATTGTAATAAAATTGAGATAGGTAACAATGTTTTAATTGCTTCAAATGTGCAGATATATACCGCAGCACATCCGGTCGAGCTTTCAGACAGGCTAACGCCCAATTGGAATCCGAGCAGCGAAGAATATTTTTGTCGTACTTATGCGTTACCTGTAAAAATTGGTAATGGTTGCTGGATTGGTGGCGGTGTTATAATTCTTCCTGGGGTATCCATTGGAAATGGTACTGTAATAGGTGCAGGTAGTGTCGTTACAAAGGATATTCCTGCGAATTGCGTTGCAGTTGGAAATCCATGTCGAGTGATCAGAAAGATAAATGGAAAATGAACAATAACATGCAGAGTCATCAGCAACAATGTTGATTGGCTCTGCTATTTGTTTCGAAAAAACTTGACAGCTAATCAAGATTAGCCTATAATACAGCTAATTCAAATTAGTTTACAACAAGAGTTGTGTTGGATGCAGCTGTAACGAGTAATGTGCAGAAGAACCATTAGCTGAAAGGAGAAGACTAATATGACAATGAAAGATTTAAGAACCGGACCGGATTGGATTGTATGGGTCGTATTTGTATTATTAGTTGCCACCAGTGCAATTTTATTATCCGGCCATGGAGCAAATCTGATAGCCGGTTACAATACAGCACCTAAGGAAAAGAAAGAAAAATACGATGAAAAGAAGCTTGGGCGCGTCATTGGCACAGGTTTACTGGCTATAGCAATCTTACTTCCTTTTGCAGTACTCGGAGAGGCATTGCTTCCGGCATGGGTTGCATATGCTTTTCTGGGATTTATTATTGTGGATAGTATTGTTATGATTATCCTGATGAATACGATATGTAAAAAATAAATTAATGTAACTATTCAGCCCCCATCTCGATTTCGCTAAAGCTTCATCTCGATGTGGCTTCTTGCCAAAGAAATTTCCATAAATATCGTTGTTTATGCAAGCATAACCCCGATATTTAATGAAAATTGCCTTGGCTCTGAATAGTTGCAAATTGATAAAGAAACAACTTCCGGAATAGAATGAGTAAATAGCAGACGACCGATCATTGAAGCGATTCAGTGACCGGTCTTTTATATTCATATTTTGTAACTGTTCAGCCCCCTCCTCAATATTCGCAAAACAATCCCGCTTTGCGGTCTCATCCTACTTCAAAGCATCCTTTTTGCTCATATCGGAGATGGTGACTCTATTCGAGCCACCTTTAAAATCTAAAAATAGCTTCTCATATGCAAGCATAACGAATCTATGTTATTGATTTTCCCGGGGTTCTGAATAGTTACGAATTTTTTTCATAATCCTATAAAATGCAACGAAACAAATCGTAGAGTGCTTATCATGTGCAGTAAAGCATGCATCGGTTTTGGTATGTAGTATTGAGTGTTATGATGAAGTCATCAAGTTTTGGAGGTGCATGAAATGGAAGCAAAAGAATTTGGTCATTTCATCGCAGAGGTGAGAAAATCAAACCATGTTACACAGATAGAACAGGCAAGAAACTAAATGTAACAGATAAAGCTGTAAGTCGTTGGGAGCGAGGCTTGGGTTTTCCGGATATCAACACTCTTGAGCCGCTTGCAGACGCATTGGGCGTTAGTATTGTAGAATTAATGCAGGCTAAAAAGAATGCTAATGAAGAACTGATCAGTACAGAAGAAGTCGAAGAGATTCTGTTGGACACAATCCATTTATCTGAGACTCATAGTAAATGTGCCAAAGTTACAGGCACAGTAATCCTGACGATATTCGCCGTGTCTGCGGTTTGGTTAATAGGGGGATTAGTTACAGATTGGAATATCTTGAATTTGATAGTTCCGAGTATATTAGCAGGATTGATTGCATGGGCTGCCCCCATTTGGAAGATGACATTATCTCGTAATCATCAGATTACTTTGGCAACCATAATAAGTTTTGGAAGTGCGCTCTCGGCAATCCTGTTTCGGATAATTAATATAGCTCACGATATAAATATCAACGATATGGTTGCAGTTATTGACACGATTGATGGTGAGGTCATGATAGTAACTGTATTCATCGCAATTACTATCGTTCTAAATGTATGCGAAATGTTTTTTTCGAAGCGAAGCGGAACGCGAATGGGCTCTGCGAGTAGCCCGTAGGAGTGATTGAAAATAGAATATTTGTTTGACATAAAAGCGGTTCGATGCTAGTATAATAACAAGAAGTGCTACCGATAGACGGTTAACCTGATATATTTTAGTTATAAAAATAACCGCTTACAGTTTATCAGACAGGGCGGTTATTTTTGTGTCTTATCATTGCTCTTAGAACCAACGGCATAACCAAGAGCAAAGCATGTTAAACATAAGCTGATGATGGCTATAAAAAGTTCCGTTGTAAGCATAAGTACAAAACCTCCTCACAAGATTTCCACAAGCGGATTTCTATGTAAACGCAAGCTATAACTCTTGCGGAGAAGGCTAACCGCCTACCGAATAGGGTAGCACAATAATTATTATATCAAACACATGTTCGAAAATCAAGGCGCGCATAATAAAAAGACTTGGACAATCACAGCCTTTGTGGAAGATGGAATTGTCAGTACCAAATGTCAAAATGGTAAGAACAAAGACAGTTGGAAAATAAAATATACGAATCCCGACGATGCAAAGATAGTACAGGATTTTCTCGATAGATTTGATAAAGATGCAAATTTGGTTTTTAGCGGGTCAATGGATTTCTGGGAAGAATTTTTGAACATCAATCCCATTCCATTTTGATAGTTACTGATCTTCCAGAATAGGATGAGTAAATGGCAGACGACCGATCATTGAAGCGATTCAGTGACCGGTCTTTTATATTCATATTTTGTAACTGTTCAGACCCCTCCTCGATATTCGCAAAACAATCTCGATTTGCGGTCTCATGCTTCTTCAAAGCATCCTTTTTGCTCATATCGGAGATGGTGACTCTATTCGAGCCACCTTGAAAATCTAAAAATAGCTTCTCATATGCAAGCATAACGAATCTATTTTATAGATTTTCCCGGGGTTCTGAATAGTTACCAATTTTTATGTATTTCACAACCTATGACTTTTTTTAATATGTGAAGATGCCGAAAGAGTAAATAAGAAGTCGTGTATTGCAAATATATAAGAAACGAATTTTTATGGAGGACTGACATTATGACAATTAACGGAATAAATGGAATAAACACACAGTCGGCACAGTTAGGAATGAATCAGACAGCCGATTCCTACAGCAAGAATATACAGAACCAGATGGCCATTCTTTGTATTTGCTGCCACGCTTGATAAAACAAAAATAATTTATTACAATTAATTGAATTCAATTAGTTGAATGCAATGAAAAAAATCTCTATTAGAAGAAGGTGATGATGATAGCTAATACTCATAAATATGAAATGCTTAAACTGGAGAGACAGTTGTGTTTTCCACTTTATGTGGTATCAAAGGAAATAGTAAGAAAGTATAAACCATTTCTTGACGAGATCGACCTGACATACACACAATACATCACAATGATGGTGTTGTGGGAAGAAAATGAAATACTTGTAAAGAATTTGGGGGAAAAGCTTTTTCTCGATTCCGGGACATTAACACCTGTATTAAATGGATTAGAAAAGAAGGGGTATGTAACTCGTAGGCGTTCCGAAACGGATAAGAGAGATGTATATATTGTGATAACTGAAAAGGGGTTATCACTTCGGGATAAGGCAGTGGAAATCCCTTTAAAAATGGGGGCGTGTGTACCAATTGACCCGGAAAAAGCAATGGTGCTTTACCAGACTCTTCATGAAATGATGGAGAAGTTTTGAACAGGAGGATAATATGAAACAAGCGAGAAAAGAACATCCGGTGCTTATTTGCTATCATAAGCGCTGGATAAAACTCTAAAGTTATGGAGGAAATGTATATGCGAAGAAGTGACAGAGAAATTACAAACAAAAGAGAAATAGAAGAATTTGTAGCAGAAGAACAGATACTTAGAGTTGCCTTTTATGATGATGGAGATATTTACATTGTTCCTGTAAATTATGGTTATCTATATGAAAATGATCAATATTCGTTTTACTTTCATGGTGCAAAAGCGGGAAGAAAATATGAACTTAGCAAAACTAACCCAATCGTAGGATTTGAGATAGATGGAAAATATAAACTATTAGAAAACGAAATGGCTTGTGATTATTCGGCATCTTTTCAAAGTGTGATAGGCACAGGAAGACTACAACTTGTCGATGATATGGAAGAAAAGATAATTGGACTTAATACATTGATGAAGCAGACAACTCAACATTTGGAATGGAGTTATAATGAAAAAATGCTTGAAGCTGTTGCTGTTTTTAAAATCGATGTCCATAAAATATCATGTAAAGCAAAATAATAAAATAATTTGTATGAAGGAGAAATAGTATGCCATATGTAGAAATAAGCTGCTTTTCCGGAAGAACTGATGAACAGAAAACATTATGTGCACAAAAAATTGCAGAAGTGATAGCTGATACATTCGGTTGTAAATATCAAGTGTCTCTGTTGCAATTAAAGATGTTCCGGAAGATCAATGGAAAGAAAAGGTATGGGATGCTCATATTACACCCGACGAACCATACTTGTATAAAAAAACCGGCTATACATGTGAATAAATTCAATTTGTGAGGATGTGATAATTGATATGAAAAGATATATTGCCTTGTTAAGAGGTATCAACATAAGTGGAAAAAACAAAATACCTATGCCGGAACTGAAAGCATATTTGACAGAACTTGGTTTTATCGATGTTCATACATACCTTAATAGCGGGAATGTTGCGTTTTCTGTTGACGAAAGTAATGAGAATACGCTTTCAAATACAATCAAGGATATGATACAGAAGAGGTTTGGCCTGGATATACCGGTTTTTGTAATTTTGCAGGAAAAGTTAGAAGATTTATTAAGCAAGGCTCCCGATTGGTGGGGTACATCGAACCGGGATGTATACGACAATCTGATTTTTGTGATGTCTCCGGCTACTGCTGAAATCATTGCGGAAAAAATTGGAGAACCTACAAAAGAACTGGAACAGATATGTATTTGTGATAACACTATCTTTTGGTCTTTCGACAGGAAGAAATATGCGAAAGCAAACTGGTGGAAAAAAACTGCAAGCACAGGCATTGGAGAGTTGATTACAATCAGAACAGTGAATACATTAAAGAAGATCGTTGTGATGTGATTTTTGTATCATTCGGTTTATTAGTGACAGAAAAGATGAAAAAGGAATTGGCACAAAGCTTCTTTTGAGCATAGAAAGGGAGTTTCCGGGTTATAGGTGTGAGCTTTTTACCAGTACAAAAAGTAAAAGAAATATAGAATTATATGAGAAACTGGGATACAAAGCTTTTGGTGAAAGAAATATTTCAGAAGAATGAAGGTTTGTATACTTGGAAAAGGAAAAAATGTAGCTGCAAATTATTAAAATAGCAGATATTCCGTGTACATGATGGATCAGAGTATCGGATAGGTATTTTGTGCAAAGAGGTGAATGAAAGATGTATAAAAAAAGATTTGCCATGATAGCCAATATTGTTTTACTAATATGGTATTCCCTTTCCATGTTTGGACTAAAACTCGGAAATAAATATCTTGTCGAAGGAGCATGGAAAGAGGAATGGATTTTTTTGGTTATTCCTGTAATCACATTTTTGCTATATATCTTTACCGGAAAAATAGGTAAGTATATTCATTTGGTCTGGCTTTTGATGTGGTTTATCACTCAGTTTTTAAGCCATGAATGGTACACAATATTTGGAAGCGGATTTATGGGTCGTACAGAAGATAAGATTTACTATTTTAAAGATTGTATTCAGGTGGCAAATATATCAGGAACATATGTGCCTGATTTATACCATATGATCCTGCATGCGTTTATCATAATAGCATGTACGAGTATAATGGTAACCGGTAAATCAAAGGAATAGACCACAGATAATTTGATATTTTACTATGTCAGGAACCTGAAGATTCCGATTTTCAGAATCGTGTGAATAGGAATTAAGCGTGCGCAAGGAAAAAAGCACGATTGATACAAAGAATACGGAGGATTTGGATATGATTTTATTGGTAGTAGATACACAAAGAGGGAGCATCAATGAGTCTCTATATGCATATGAAACAGTGAAAGAGAACATTAAGAAGCTCATAGCAGAGGCGAGAGCAAACAGTATTGAGGTGATTTATGTACAGCATGATGATGGACCGGGGACTGACCTTGAAAAAGGAAAAGACAACTATGAGATATTTGATGAATTTGCCCCTGCTGATGGAGAAAAACATTTTGAAAAGGATGTGAATAGTGCGTTTCATGCGATGACAGGCTTAACAGAATATTTGAGGTCAAAGCACGAAAAAGACATCATTGTTGTCGGGGTGTCTACAGATTATTGTCTGGATGCAACCGTAAAAAGCGGTTTCGAACAGGGATTTCATATAATCATTCCTGCATATGCAAATTCAACTTATGATAATCCATACTTCGACGGAGAAACAGCATACAAATACTATAACGAGTACATGTGGCCGGTGAGATACGCACAGGCTGTTTCTGTAGAGGAAGCGATTGAAATGATGAACCGGGGTGACGGGGTTAGTGGTCCATTTGGTCATGCCGAGTGATGTGACAATGTAAAAGATGTGACAATGTAAAGGATGCGACTCTTTACATGGACAGGCTCGATGAGAGGATTGAGCGGAAACATCAAAATAAAGTTTTCAATTTACAGAAAATCCGTTATACTAGCTATGTATGGTTGGTATAGCGTTTTTTTGTGTAGAATTCCCCAAAAGCACATTCGAAACTACAGCTTTGCATTTGAAGGAAAAAAGGTGCTGATTGGGTAAACGGAAATAATCATTTATGAATAAAGAGTATAAATCAGAAACGAAAAAAAGAAAATTTATGACGACAACCCGCATGATTATGCTTGGTTTTTTACTTGGTGCGTTCATTGGGTCGGTGTTGCTTTGTATGCCAATCAGCTTAAAGCAAGGGGTTTCCATCAGCTATGTGGATGCATTGTTTGTTTCGGTTTCATCCATCTGTGTAACCGGACTGTCCACGGTCAATATCGGCGCAACCTTTTCGGGTCTCGGACAGGTGATTCTTCTCATCCTTATTCAGATGGGTGGCCTTGGAATTGTTACCTTTACAACAATTCTTTTTATCCTGTTTCGCAAACGGATCACCTTATCAGAGCGCATGTTAATCCAGAATGCATATAATCTGGATACGATGTCCGGGTTGGTTCGTCTTACCATCAATGTATTTAAGATTACAATGCTCATCGAGCTTCTCGGTGCAGCGTTCTATGCGCTGGTGTTTGTGCCCGAGTATGGATTGGTTGGCATCTGGTATTCGCTCTTTCATGCAGTTTCTGCATTTTGCAATGCCGGAATTGATTTGCTTGGAGGGAACAGCTTTTGTGCTTATGTCCAAAACCCGGTGATCAATTTTACAACAATGGCATTGATTATTACCGGTGGACTGGGTTTTCCCGTGTTTTGGGAAATTGGTCGTATGATTCGCGTGAAAGCAGGTAAAATACGCGGTCAAAGAAAAATGAGTTATCACGCAAGGCTTGTGCTTGTTGTTACCGCGGTTCTCATCGCGGCAGGAACGCTGCTAACGCTGCTGTTTGAATATAACAATCCGGCGACGCTCGGACCGCTTCGCCTGCCCGGTAAGCTTATGGCGGCATTATTCCAGTCTGTTACTTTGCGTACAGCCGGATTTGCAACCATTGATCAGGCGAATTTCAGAAGTGTCAGCTGTCTGGTATATTTATTGTTTATGTTTATCGGAGGATCACCGGCTGGAACTGCAGGTGGTGTGAAGACGATTACGATTTTACTGTTGTTTGCATCAGTTATTTCCAACATCAAAGGAAACCGGGAAGTCACGCTCGGAAAACGAAAAATTACAGACACCAACATCAGAAGATGTGTGGCAATCATTATTTTTTCATTCTCGGTACTGGTGCTGCTTACGGTGGCGATGCTTGCGTGCTGTCCGTATGATATGATGGATCTGGCCTATGAGATGACATCAGCAATTGCAACGGTTGGATTATCAAGAGGACTTACGGGAAGTTTGGATGTGGCAGGAAAACTGATCGTATCACTTGCCATGTATTTAGGAAGAATTGGTCCGATTACGCTTGCACTGGCATTTAATTCAAATAAGGGGACATCGTTTGTTTCCTACGCAGAAGGAAAGGTTATTATCGGTTAAGAGGTGAGGATTTGAAGAGAAAAACAGAAAAAAAACAGTATGTGGTCATTGGTCTTGGAAGATTCGGAAGAAGTGTTGCCATCCACTTGGAGGCCAATGGTTGTACGGTTTTGGCAATTGACAAAAATGAGCGATATGTTAACTTTGTTTCCGAGTATGTGACACGAGCCATGTGCATGGATATGACTGACGAGGATGCGGTGGCTGAGCTTGGACTCGGCAACTTTGATGGAGCAATTGTCACAATCGGAGAGGATACCAATGCTGCGATTTTTGCAATTATCTGTGCAAAAGAGCAGGGAGTAAAGCGCGTGATTGCAAAAGCATCTGATGAGATGCAGGGTAAGATTTTTCGGAAAGTCGGTGCAGATGAAATCGTCTATCCGGAGCGGGAGATGGGATGTCATCTTGCAAAAAACCTTGCGTTTGGCAATTTTTTGGATGCCGTGGAGCTTACAGCAGATTATTCAATTGCGGAGATTCCGGTACTGAATCAATGGGTTGGAAGGAACTTAAAAGAGCTGAATGTGCGCGAAAAATACCGTGTGAATGTTATTGCGGTAAAAAGCGCCGGACAGTTAGAAATGTCACCGTCTGCGGACCGCGCATTCCTGGCGGAGGATGTGCTTGTTATCCTGGGAAAAAATGAGGTGTTAAAGAAGCTGTCGACTTTAATATAATAACCAAGCCGATGGACGGGAGCTTTTTTTTAATACAAACATTGCTTGACATGTTATCGTCTGTTCTGTTAATGTGAGAGTGCTTACTTGCATGGAGGGATGAACATGGACGAAACAAGTCAAAAGATTATCGATGCTGCAATGACACTGATTCGGGATAATGGATATGTATCGACCACTACAAAAGAAATTGCAAGGGTTGCGGGAGTAAATGAATGCACATTATTCCGTAAATTCAAAAGCAAAAAAGATATCATTTTGCAGGGACTTGAGCAGGAGCAGTGGAGAGCAAATATCACGCCGAAGATTTTTGAGAATGTCACATGGGATTTGGAACAGGATCTGGAAATGTTTATGCGTTCATACATGGACAGGATGACACCGGATTTTGTAAATCTTTCGATTGGTTTGCGTGCACCACAGTTGTATGCTGAAACAGCATCTTATATTATGAAAGTCCCGCAGGCTTTTTTATTTTCTTTCACAGAGTACTTACATAAAATGTGTGAGAACGGAAAAATACCGGAAGCGGATTTTGATTCGTTAGCTTTGAATTTCTTTTCAGCGGCATTTGGGTATATGTTTCTAAAAGCATCCTTCGGAAATGAATTGACACCTGTTGAGAAGGATGAATATATCAAAAACAGTGTAACGGTGTTTATCAAAGGAGTCATGTAACTAATTTGGTACTGCCTTCGGCAGTACCAAAAAATATCATCTCAATGCAAGCGAGTACTTGCATGCGATAGGAGGTAAAAAAATGG
This sequence comes from bacterium, assembly GCA_029012425.1. Taxonomy (GTDB): domain Bacteria; phylum Bacillota; class Clostridia; order Lachnospirales; family Lachnospiraceae; genus W0P33-017. The sequence goes on from JAQXMB010000077.1 coordinate 19,195, forward strand.
AAATAACAGGTGCAGAGTTATTCGTGAAGGCATTAAAAGAAGAAAATGTCACAACATTGTTTGCATATCCGGGAGGGCAGGCGATGGATTTATTTCATGCCTTGTATGGAGAAAAGGGAATCGATGTAATCTTACCGCGTCATGAGCAGGGGTTGGTTCATGCAGCGGATGGATATGCGCGTTCCACGGGAAAGGTGGGAGTATGCCTTGTGACAAGCGGACCGGGAGCAACCAATCTTGTTACGGGAATCGCAACAGCCAATTACGACAGTGTTCCGATGGTATGTTTTACCGGTCAGGTGTCGACAGCTCTGATTGGAAATGATGCTTTTCAGGAGGTAGATATTGTTGGTATTACAAGAAGCATCTGTAAATATGCGGTGACGGTTCGCAAAAGAGAAGATTTGGCAGAAACCATTAAGAAAGCATTTTATATCGCCAGGACGGGAAAGCCCGGGGTGGTTGTTGTAGATTTACCGAAGGATATTCAAAGAGCTTTTGGAAGTGATTTTTACCCAAAGGAAATAGCAATTCGAAGTTATAAACCAAACACTTCCGTACATATGGGTCAGATCAATAAGGCGCTTGATTTATTAAGTGGTGCAAAGAAACCTGTTTTTCTGGTGGGAGGCGGAGTAAATATTGCCCATGCAGGAAAAGAAATGACATGCCTTGCAGAATTAACAGGCATACCGGTAATTACAACTATCATGGGAAAGGGCGCGATTCCCAGCGAACATGATTTGTATGTCGGGAACATTGGTATCCATGGAAGCTTTGCAGCGAATTCGGCAATCAGCAACTGCGACCTTCTTTTTTCCATAGGTACAAGGTTTAATGACCGAATTACCGGTAAGATTGAAGCATTCGCGCCTCATGCAAAGGTCATTCATATTGATATTGATGCAGCTTCGATTTCAAGAAATATTGAGGTTGATATCCCTATTGTAGCAGATGCAGGAAATGCAATAGCAGCACTGCTTGAAAAGGCAAAGCATCTTGATATTTCAGAATGGGTAGAACAAATCAGAGAATGGAAGAGGAACTATCCGCTTTCTATGAAGGAAGAGGGATTGACGCCGAAAAAAATCATCGATGCAATCAATCATCATTTTAAGGAGGCGGTTATTACAACCGATGTAGGACAGAATCAGCTGTGGGCAACACAATTTCTTGCACTGAATGAAAACAGGCAGATGCTTACTTCGGGTGGTTTAGGAACCATGGGATATGGATTGCCGGCAGCTATTGGCGCAAAACTTGGGAATCCAAATAAGCATGTGATTGTGATTTCCGGGGATGGTGGTATGCAGATGAATATCCAGGAAATGGCGACAGCGGTAGTATATGAGCTTCCAATAATAATATGTATTCTGAATAACGGATATCTGGGAAATGTTCGTCAATGGCAGGAACTGTTTTATGACAGGCACTATTCAAGCACTTGTTTGCGTTTCCGTCGATGTTGTGAAATCGGATGCAGTCAGCCGAAGCATGACTGTCCGGAATATACGCCAGACTTTGTCAGATTGGCAGAAAGCTATGGAGCGAAGGGAATCCGTGTCACAAAAGCAGAGGACATAGAAACAGCTTTTGAAACCGCAGAAAAAAATACGAAGGGTCCTACGGTGATTGAATTTATCATTGATAGAGAAATCAATGTCATGCCCATTGTACCGCCCGGAAATCCCCTTAACAATATGATTCTGGAAAGCGAGGGATATGGAGAATGAAAAAAAGATGGATATGTTTATTGGTGGAAAATGAGATCGGCGTACTTGCCCGCATTGCAGGATTATTTTCTGCCAAGTCCTACAATATGGACAGCTTAACTGTTGGGGTTACAGAGGATAGCAGTATATCGCGAATGACAATCAGCCTTACAAGTGATGAGAAGACCTTTGAGCAGATCAAAAAACAATTAAGCAGAAGCATCGAAGTAATAAAGGTTGTTGATTACACAGACTTACCGATTCATATGAAAGAAATCCTCTTTGTAAAAGTGCATGGATGCACTGAGGAAGATATCAGGGAGTTATTCCGGATATCAGAAGTATTTGATGTTCCCATTATCGACTATGATGGTACAACGGTTCTTTTGGAATGTACCCGGACAGAAAACAAAAATGATGACATGATACGATTATTAAAACAGAGATTTGCAGGTCGATTAGAGATTGTTCGGGGAGGCAGTGTTGCGATAGAAGCAGTCAGTAGCTGTGAAAGATAGCATTGCCTTGAAATGATTTTCTGAATATGACAACAAACAAACAGCTTATCTGCGGTATTATTCTACTATGGAAGGCTGGTTTGTGAAAAATATGGGATGTGAGTGAAATACAGAAGTCTAAATGTATGTAATATTTGGGGTTAAGTTTTCAGCTCATTCCTCAATATCGTAAAAAGGTTTTGTAAGGGAAAATTAGAGACGGTGTATGAGAAATAATCAGCACACTATGAAAGTATAAAGATGTTGAGATTATTGCAGGAGCAGTTTGCATAGATCACAACAGTCATGAAAGTGTTCACAAAAAAATCACAAAAGAAATTAGCACTCGCTATTGACAAGTGCTAACAAAGAGACTATAACATAGCTAGAACAAAAGAAAAGAAACATTTCTAGAGTGTTTCCAAACATTCCAGGTTCAAAGTTTCACAGTAACAAGGGAGATATTATTTTATTTGTTGAAAGGAAGGATGACTTATGTTGACACCTAGTTTATTTAATGGAAACTTTGATATGTTTGATCGCTTTTATCAGGATCCATGGTTCGGATTTAACGACCGTGAATTGAAAAATTTGGAGAAAAAACTGTATGGACACAGAGCGAAAAATGTTATGAATACCGATATCAAGGAATCAGATAACGGTTACGAGATGGAAATTGATCTTCCGGGATTTAGCAAAGATGAGATAACCGTTGAACTAAATGAAGGTTATTTGGTTGTTAGCGCGGCAAAAGGATTCGATAAGAATGAGGCTGAGTCCGAAGAGGAAGCTAAGAAAGGAAATTATATCCGCCGTGAGAGATACAGCGGAGCCTGTCAGAGAAGCTTCTTTGTAGGAGATGCCATTACGCAGGAGGATATCAAAGCAAGCTTCAAACATGGTATTTTGACACTGAGCATTCCAAAGAAGGATGCGAAACAGATTGAAACCAAGAAGTATATTTCGATTGAAGGATAAAATTTGAGCTAAGAAAGGAAGGTTTTGTAACAGATGATAGAGATAGCTTACTACTTCAAAAAAGTAGTAAGCTTTTCTTTTTCCTATTCTATTGAAGAGAACATATCCGGGCGGGATACATTTTTTAAATGGAATAATTTGATGAAAGAAGAATGATCGTATGATTGAGTTTTTGAAAGATTTTGGATTGGTGTTACTGATTTGTAAAAGCCTTGGGATACTCAGTAAGAGACTGGGTGCGCCGCAGGTCGTTGGAGAAATAATTGGTGGATTGATTCTGGGTCCGTGTGTTTTAGATGTTATTGAAAGTGGTGATACCATTTCTTTGTTTGCGGAGATAGGTGTCCTTATGATGATGTTTTCTACCGGACTTGGCACGGATCTTAAGCAGCTGATGAAATCCGGAAAGACTGCTTTTATGATTGCATTAGTTGGCGTTCTTGTTCCTCTTTTAGGAGGAACATTACTGTATTCCTGCTTTTATGGGTTTGCATCGATTGGTTCAAAAGAATTCTATTCAGCAATTTTCATAGGAACAATCATGACTGCAACGAGTGTCTCTATTACAGTAGCGACACTTCAAGAGTTGGGAAAGATTAACACAAAATTAGGTACGGTGATTGTCAGTGCGGCAATTATTGATGATGTAATTGGAATGATTGTGTTGACTTGCGTAGTAGGCGCTGCATCCGGAGAAAAAGGTTCATTTGGAGTCATATTAATCAAGACGATATTGTTCTTTGCCATTGCATGGATCGTTGGATATCTTGCAAACAGAGGAATGGAATTTCTTGACAAAAAGTACCCACATACACAGAGAATTCCAATATTTTCACTGGCAATCTGCTTTTTGATGGCATACATGGCAGAAAAGTATTTTGGAATAGCTGACATAACAGGTGCATACATTATGGGTGTTGCCCTTGCGTCTGTTGATGATGCAAAATATATAGAGAAGAAAGTCGATATAAGCGCATATATGATATTTGCGCCTGTATTCTTTGCCAATATTGGATTGCAGACGAATCTAAAAAGTATGACAAAGGATATGCTTGTATTTAGCGCTCTATTTGTTCTTGTTGCGCTGATATGTAAGATTCTTGGTTGCGGAATAGTTGCAAGGTTATCGGGATTTGATACAAAAGACGCGTTGAAAGTCGGCATTGGTATGATGACAAGAGGTGAAGTAGCGTTAATTGTTGCACAGAAAGGATTATCAATTGGTCTTATTGATTCTGCATTCTTTTCCGCTGTTATTCTATTGATAATTGTTTCATCGATTGCAACACCGCTTCTTTTGAAATATATGTATAGAGAGAATTCAAAAAAGGGGTAATTTAGAGCGTCCAATCACATATGACATGCTCTTGATTCGTAACTTTGGTGGTATCGTCAGGAAAACTGTTTTTTGAATTATTTGCACCGGAGAGCGTAAGCTACAACGGAGACCGGCTATGAATGAAAAATGATAAGTAAACCTTACTGATTTTCAGGATATTAACGAAAATCAGTAAGGTTTTTTATGTTATGATATTTTTAAGCGCACACTTTGTGCTTCTCAATTGTTAAACCATATAGAGGAGGAAGTCATCCATGGATTTAGAAGTACAGTACGAAAAACTTCTCCGATATTGCTATATGAAAGTGAAAGACCGATATGTTGCCGAGGATATCGTGCAGGAAACATATCTTAAATTTTGGCAGAACCATACATATAAAGATACCGGAAAAGAACTGGCATATTTGTATACGATTGCAAGAAATCTGTGTGTGGAAGAATTTCGGAGAAGAAAGCCTGAGAGTATCGATACCATAACAGATGTAAAAGCGGATGAGAAGATGAATCCGGAGAATTCTTTAAACCGCTTGGTGATAGAATCGGCACTGGAACAGTTGCCGGAGGATGTCAGAGAGATGATGATGCTTCGGTTTACCAATGAAATGGCAGTTACAGATATTGCGAAAATTGTTGGAATCTCGAGATTTGCAGTTCACCGAAGAATCAAAGAAGGCCTGAGTATTCTCAGAGAAAAGATGGAGGGAGCGGGAAATGATGACTGACAGACAATTAAAGCATGCACTGAAAAGTGCATACCAAATACAACCCTCAGAACAGGGAAGAGCATTTCTAAGGCGCTACGAGAAGAGAAGTCTTCAGATGCATGCGGTAATAAAGACAGAGCTTCGGTATATGGGAATGAAGAGTCTTCTGGCAGGGGTTTTCTTATGCGCCATTCTGTTTTGCGTAGCAAGGCAGGGGGATATCAGAGTACAGTGGACTGCATCGAGCGTGCTTCCGCTGTTTGCGCTGGTGCTTTCTGCAATTGTCGGAAAATCTGAAAGATACGGGATGGAGGAGCTTGAAGCATCGAGTCGATTTTCCCTTCGTTTTGTCAGACTGATTCGAATGCTGATAGTAGGCGTTTTAAGCTGTGCGGTAATTTTCATCCTTGCAGGTATCCTTAGGAAGCTGTCAGGCTTTGGTTCAATGATGACGGTCTGCTTTGTGGGATTCCCGTATTTGTTAAATGTGTGGGGAAGTCTTCTGATTACAAGAAAATGGCACGCAAAGGACAATATCTATGGATGTGTGGGCATGACCATATGCTCCTGCCTGTTGCCGTTTTTTGCAAAGTTTACGGAATTGTGGAGCTATATCGATATGCGGATGATTTATCCCGCAATGTTTCTTTTACTTATGATCACAATCAGAGAATCAATTTTATATGTTAAGGAAGGTGGAGATCTGACATGGAACTTGTGTTAGACAGAGTATCAAAACAATATCAGAACAAAATAGCGGTAGATCGAATTTCAATGACATTACAGCCGGGAGTGATTGGTCTTCTCGGGGAAAACGGAGCCGGAAAGACGACGCTGATGCGAATGGTTTGCGGAATTTTAATGCCATCAGGCGGAACCATTACCTTCGATGGACGCGATGTTTCAGAGGAGATGTATCGGGATGTGCTCGGATATCTGCCGCAGGATTTCGGATACTATCCCAATTTTACCGGCAGAGATTTTTTGATGTATATGTCCGCACTAAAAGGAATAGAAAAATCCGCGGCCAAAAGAAAATGCGAAGAACTTCTTCAGATTGTCAATCTCGAGGAAGCCGCCAACAAAAAAATCAAAACCTATTCGGGCGGAATGAAGCAGCGCCTTGGCATTGCGCAGGCGGTGCTCAACAATCCGAAAATTCTGATTCTCGATGAGCCGACGGCCGGACTTGATCCGAAGGAGCGTGTGCGTTTTCGAAATCTGATTGCAGAGCTCGGAAAAGACAGCATTGTAATTCTTTCCACGCATATCGTGTCGGATGTGGAGCAGATTGCAGACAGAATTCTTATGATGAAAAGCGGGCAGATCATTTTTGACGGTAGCAGGAAGGATGTCGGAGCCGATCTGGAAGCATTTTACTTATCAAATTTTTCTTGAAACTGAAAGGAAGAAAACGAGATGATTTTTCGTTATGAGCTAAAAAAGATATTTCAAAAAAAGACAAATCTTATCGCTATGCTTGTCGGTTATGTGATCTTACTGATCACAACCGTCTATCCGGTGATTGGTGAGACGGAATATCTGTATGAACAGGATATTGAGTATCAGGGCGTTGAGGCAATCCGTTTTAATGAGGATTTTGCAAAAAATCAGACCGAGGTACTGACTGAAGATTATGTGACAGCTGTTCTGGCGGAGATTCAGGAGAGCAACATGGACCCGAACACGGATGAGGGGTATCTGGCATTTAATGACAGCTATGGCAATCTATTCAACTACCTGGTAAAAAGCTATCAGCCAATCGGTGACGATGAGCATCGGCCGGAGCTGCTTATGGATGTGGATCTTACACAGGGTGCACAGTTTTATGAGAGACGCGTGCAGCGGGTAAGAGATTTTGTGAATCAGGATTTTTCGTTCGGCAATTATTCCGAGGATGAGAAGGAATACTGGATTAAAAAGGCAGAGTCGGTCAAAACACCGTTTGTGTGGGGAGATACATTTGTGCTGAAGCAGTATGATACAGTGATTGCACTTGCATTTTATCTGTTGTTTGTGCTTATCATTTGTCTGTCCGGAACTTTTTCGGCAGAGCACGAGAAGGGAACGGCAGGAATTCTTTTATCCACCAGACACGGGCAGCGAAGACTGGTCTATGAGAAGGGGCTGGCGGCGTACATATTTGGATTTTCTTATGTGATTGTGGGGTATCTGATTTCTTTTTTATGGCTTGGTGTTACGATTGGAGCAAAGGGGATTCACCTTCCGGTGCAGCTGTTGGACAGTGCCATCTGTCATTCCATGAATATGGGACAGTTTCTTCTGTTGCAGATGTTGATTTCGATGGTTGTCATCTTCTTTGAGGTGACATTGGTGTTGTTTGTTTCCGCATTTACCAAAACAACGATGGGAACCATGTCTTTGATTCTGGCAGGCCTGATTATTCCGGCGTTTATCCCATTTAGCAAGGGAAGCAGACTGTTTAACCATGTGTTGGCACTGGCAATTGTCCGGATGGTTGACCTGAAGGGATGTCTGATGTCATTTCTGGATTATCGGATTGGGCCTGTGATTTTGGACCTTCCGACAACGACAATTCTGGTACATCTGGCAGCAACCGGAATTCTGCTCATCTTTTTACGAAAAGCGTTTGTCAAAAGGGCTCTTCGGTCGTAGATGAGATTTTAGAAAAATAATTGACTTTTTTGAAATATATGACATACAATGTCATATATAGGGTGATATCCTTCTTTTGTCAACAAACAAAAGGAAAGACAAAAGGAGGATTTATCATGAATTATGAAATCGTAGAACTGAAGGAAAAGACAATTGTAGGATTTGCAGCAAGAACCGGTAACGAGGACCCTCAAATGGGTGCAATTATCGGAGATTTGTGGAAGAAGCTTTACACACCTGAGAACACAGAGAAAATACACAGCAGAGTGAATACATATGCCATTGGTCTTTATTCTGACTATGATGATGCCGGCTATCAGGTAACTGCCGGTTTTGAGGTGAGCGATGCCGGCAATGCAGACGGATTAGCAGTCAAAACGATTCCGGCAGGAAAGTATGCAAAGTTCAGCGTTCACGGAGATATGGTTGAGGCTGTTGCAAATTCATGGAAGGAGATATGGGAGACTCCGCTGGAGCGCACATATACCGGAGATTTCGAAGAATATCTGTCAAATGAAGATATTGATATTTACATTGCAATCAAGTAATCGAATAAGAGGTATGACATGGTAGGCAGGCTGTTTCAAATCGTATATTTGCTAATGGAAAATGAACAATTATCGGCGCGCGAGCTTGCCCGGCGATTAGAGGTTTCTGTTCGGACAATTAATCGTGATATTGAAAAACTGTCAGAGGCGAGAATACCGATCTATACAACGAGAGGCAGGGATGGAGGTATATCCCTGCTTCCTGAATATGTGCTGAATAAAACAGTGCTTTCCGAGGAAGAAAAAAGCGGAATTCTTTCTTCTATGAGGCTCATGGGGACAGTTGCTTATGACGACGAAAAAGAGGCACTGCAGCGGCTGGAGGATTTCTTCGGTGAGGCGGCACAGGATTGGGTCGAAATTGAGCTTGATAACTGGGGCGAAGGCTCGTTTGATAAAGCGCGGTTCGGACAATTAAAGCAAGCAGTTCTTACAAGAAAAAAAGTCACCTTCGATTATATGAAGCAGGGTGATGTTTCCCATCGGAAGGTGCGGCCGGCGAAGCTTGTTTTTCGTGCGCAGGCATGGTATTTGTATGCGTTCTGCGAAAAGAGACAGGACTTTCGATACTTTAAGCTGCGCAGAATGAATCATCTGGAAGTAACGGACGAACGGTTTGCACCACTGGCACTTCCGAAGGAGGAGCCGAAGCATTATGTCAGCCACACCAAGACATTTTGCGCGGAGGTTGCCATAGACAAGTGTATGGCTTATCGCGCCTTTGATGAGTTAAATCCAACGCATGTGATAGAGAAGGCAGATTGTTTTGTTTTTACAATTGATGATGCAGATGAAAATTGGTTTGTCACACACATGCTTTCTTACGGACAGTATGCGCAGATACTCAGCCCGGCCGATATCAGGGATGCTATGATTCATGTAATTGAAGAAATGGCAGAAAAATATCGAACCTAGGGGACGGGGTTAGTGGGCCACAAACCCCGTCCCCTGGTTCCACTTCTCACTTTCTGGTTGCCTGACAATCACATCTGACAATCCATTCGCCGTTGTCATTCAAGATTAAGTTTTGCCAATGGAAAGAATTTGCGGTGATTTCGGTGAAAACCCACCGCATTTTCTGTTCATTGATTTCTGTTAAAATGATTTTATCTTCTGTCTTTTCTGCACGCAGTCGCGTGTATTCTCCAATACAGGTATAGTATATCTCCCAGTTATTCGAAGCAGGATTGTACATGCGAATTGTTGTTCCGTATTCGGCATTCGGCATACCGAGTCTTTTTCGTTCTTCTCTGGACGGTACGATAAAAAGATCCTGAATACCAAATCCATTTAATACACGCGAAAAAATCCATTCTCCCTTTTGGATGATTTCATCCTTGGTGCCAATGTGTGCATGCCAGATAAAATCCCATGATCCGATTAATGCTCCAAACCAATCCATTTCTTCCGGCAAAGCTTCATTACTTTTTTCTGATACCAGTGCTTCATAAAATTCATTCATTTTACAGGTTTCCTTCTTTCTTTTATGATTTTCGCTGCCCCAAAGTCCGTTTTTTGACTTTGCGATTTATGATGTTGCTTACAATGTACCACGCATGATATCATAAGAAAAATTAATGTATTTTATGATTGCAATAAAGGAGAATTATAGTAGTGGAATTAAAACAGTTAGATATGTTCTATTCATTGGCCAAGGAACTGAATTTCACGCGAACGGCGGAGAAATTGGGATATACACAGGCGAATATTACGATTCAGATTAAAGCGTTAGAGGAAGAACTAAAGGTTCCGCTTTTCAATCGGATGGGGCGACAGATTTCACTGACCGATGAAGGAGAAAAGCTATTATTGCTTGCAAGCCAAGTACTGGAGCTTAAGGATACCATCTCGCATATCAGCGAGAATCGGGTGGATGTCGGGCGGATACGAATTGGGGTGTGCGATTCTCTTTGCGTGACAAGACTCCCGAAACTGATTGGGTCATATAAGCAGTTATTCCCGAATATCGATATTACGCTTAACATCTTAAAGTGTTCAGAGTTTTATCCGTTACTTGCAAAAAATGAGATTGATTTGGCGTTTACAATCGGATATCTGAAAAAGGAAGAGGATATCTGTTATACGGCAGAAAGGCTTGAACCAATCTGTGTACTGGCAAGCCCTTCGCATCACCTTTGCGATAAAAAGAATCTACGGGCCAAAGATTTTCAGGGAGTGCCGCTGATATTAGCGGAGCAGGCTGCTTACTACCGTCAAAACTTTGAAAAGGATCTGATAAGAGAAAATATTACACCACGGATTATGGTAGAGACAGAAAGCATACAGGCGATTAAGAAATTGACCGAACAGGGATTGGGCGTGTGTATTCTTCCGAGAATTGCGGCTACAGATGAGATTGACAGCGGGCGATTGGCGGTACTTGACTATAGATGCGATTATGGAATTTATTCGCATATTATCTGGCATAATAAGAAAAGACTTTCGCCCTGTCAGAGAGAGTTTCTGTCGTATGCCGCAGAAGTTCTTGGTCAATAGACGTTCTGGAAACGAAAGGTTTCCTGCGAAGGGACAGCAGCGCTGATTATCGAAGAAATCCACTTGTAACAGTGTATTCATAAGTGTTATAATACAAAAGTTAATTGGCTTTAACGGAGAGGGGAAAAATACTATGAGAGAACCTTTGACAAAGAAAATCAAGTGGTGCTATGCACTCGGCCAGTTTGGCTGGTCAATTTTATCGGGAATTGTGATTGTTTGGCTGGTGTGGTTTTATTTTCCACCGGGAAATGATCTGGGTATCCGATTAACCGGTGCTACAGCTGCGGTTCTCGGTGCAGCTGCACTGTTGATTTTCCTGAGATTTAAGGAAGAAGACGAGGTTTAATATGCTTTTTGTTCGCGTTATATTGCTGATTATTGCGATTCTTTTGCTTGTATGTCTCATCGTTGGCTATGGCACGATGCACTTTGTCAT
>JAQXMB010000078.1 GCA_029012425.1 bacterium
TACCGGTGCCGCATTTTGTAGTATTTTATAATGGGAACTTGAATGCGCCGGAGCATGAGATTTTGCGTCTATCAGATGCATTTGAGCATGAAACTGATGAACCGGAATTAGAATTGATATGCCATGTCTATAATATCAACAAGGGAAACAATACACAATTGCTTGAGAAGTGCGCTACGCTGCGTGAGTATATGTATTTCGTGGATCTGGTGAGGGATAATCACGCTACAATGGAGCATTTAGAGGAGGCAATACAAAAGGCGATTGACCAATGTATCAGGGAAAATGTACTTAAGGATTTCCTGAAAGAATATGGAGCGGAGGTTATGCACATGATGACATTAGACTTCACATTTGAACGACGACTGGAATTGCAGAGAGAAGAGGCACTGGAAGAAGGAAGAGAAGAAGGTAGAGAAGAAGGAATCATTTTGGGCCGAGAGGAATTAATTCGCAAAAAAATCCTGAAACAAAAATCATTGGAGCAGATAGCAGACGAACTCGAGGAAACACCGGATGAGATTCGTCCGCTGTATGACAGGATTGTGAAGGAAATCCAAAAGCAGGAAAACAACAGGTTGCAATTGCTATGAAACACAAATGAACGATTAGCGGAAATAACTGCAACCCGGGCAGTGCACATCTACATAACAAACGGCGATTGACCAATGTATCAGGGAAAATGTACTTAAGGGTTTGTTACTCGTTTTATCTTATTTGCGAAGCCCTTCTGGTAGTAGCCGCTGTTTCGCGAAGTATTCTGTGACATTAATTTTGATAACACTTACGATTGAGAGCATTTTTTCATCGAAAGTAAACTCTTTTCCGGTTTGTGCCTTGCACAGAGTGGAGAGGGCGTTTCCTTTTTCTTCAAGATCTTCAATAATTTCAGAAAATCCTCTTCCAAAAAGTGTAGAGTAAGCAAGCCCGTATTGGCAGGGTAATCTGCCGGTAAACGGTTCCAAGTCACATTCCATCTCAAATCCGGTGAGAGGATTTCTTCGGATTACATCCAGTTTGTAGCTTTCTGTGGCACCGTGTACATATAAGGTCAATGCGCCGTCTTCTAAAGAATACCCGAAATTCATGGGAATCAGATACGGTTTATCTTCATCGATAAATGCAAGATGAACAATCTTGCAAGTATCTAAAATGTGAATGATCTGGTCTATGTCTGTGATTTCATGTTCTCTTCTAGTCATAAGTATGAACTCCCTTTGTATCCAATGATATGATGAATGTTTCTTTCAAAGTATAACACATTTTGACAAAAAAGGTGCTCAATAATACCAAAAGATACACTAAAAAAATACCCGGTAAAATGGAAAGAATGATGCGGGTTCCAACATACTCCGGCAAATATTGGAAGAAAGACAGCCAGAGTGAGGACTAAAGGATGAGTTGATATCCTGCCCAATAATAAGGAGGCAGTGTTTCTTTTAACGCCAGAATTGTTCGGTGGAAGGCTTCTTTTGGTGTGCATGACTGATGAATGAGCGCCTCATAGAAAAATTTGGTGAAGGTGAGGGAAATCTCATCATCAATTTGCCAGAGATTGACCAGCAGAAAGCTGCAGCCGGCTTGTATCATTGCGCGACGAAGCCCATAAGCACCTTCGGTTGTCCGGTAACTGCTATCACCAGAATGGCAAGAGGATAAAACTGCTAACTTTAGGTTGGAAAGCGGAAGCTTAGCTATCATATCGCAGGATAATAGTTGATCCCCGGCGAGAAGAAGGCCGCTTTCTGACAGTTGTTGTTTTAAAGAATTCCAATCTGCCTGACCAAAACGAGGGATATCGGCATCCGGTGAGAAGATACCGTGTGCTGCGATGTGTAACAGGTCATAGGCGTTGATGGAATCCGGCTTAAAAAGATGAATATTTGCATCTTCGCCAATATAAACCGGGACATCGGGAAAGAGATTTGCTACGAAGTCAGCCTCTTTTGCTGCATAGGGAAGTGTGGACATTGAGAAAGCAAGCGGTGCGCCAATGATAAGCGGGGCATCAAAATAATATGAGGAAGTAAGCACCTTACGGTTTATGAGTTCTTTTCCACAGTTGCAGTATACAAGGGTGTGTGTATCGCAAAGCATGCCCTTGGCAGATGTGGAGAGCAGAGCAAAGGGAAATTGTATCAGTCCGCCGGCAGGCGCAAGAATCAAGTGTTCATATTGTTCTACTATGGATTGGATTGGCTGATAGAGTCGTTTGCGAAACATGGAGTTTAACATGCGATATTGGGCTGCACATGATAAGTCGCTTCCATCTTTATCGCGTGATGTTTCAATCAAAGTACAATAATCGGTCACCAGCTGATCGATTGATTCACATGCACCGAGTGAAATGGTGTGGATTTCCTTTGCAGATACTAAAAAAACTGTATAACTGCTTCCTTCAAGGGAGTAGCTTATGGTATATTCCAAGAGCAGGGTGTCTGCAGGCAGAGCTTGCATTACCTGTGCTGCTTCATAGCGAGGAATACTGTTCTCAATCAACCAGGAGGTTTCCAGAGACAGATATTTTGTATTGAGCAGATAGGAATATGTCTTCTGGGCATCAACCCCGGCATGAATCCATGCATCCAGTGTCAGGTTAATATGATACTGCAGTTCGCTCATATGCGTATATAAAAGCTCTTCGTCGTAATGTGAGAGCATATCCGCAATCTGTGACAGGTAGTAAGAACCGGCAGAATCCGCAAGTGTACGGATTGCCTGAAAATCTTTCAGATGAGACAGTATTGCAAGCTGCATGGAATAACCATGACAATTCATCTTCTGAAAAAGTGCGAGTGCTTCCTTGTATTGACCCAGCCGGACGAATGCCAGACCATAATTGTATTGCATGGCTCTGGCATTGGACGGACTTAAGGACCGGGTCATAAACGGATGATTGGCGTACTTTTGATATATATCCAGTGCGCGCGCTGACATATCATTTTTTATATATAGTTCCGCAAGAATCAGTTGAGCAGATATTACCTGATACGGATTAAGGAAATTTTGCATGAGCAGGTTTTCAAGAAATTCGATGCTTTCGACCGGGTGATTCAGCTTGGCATTGATTGAACATAACAATAAAAGATTTTGTATGCCATAAGTATCCATGTTTGAATTGGAACAGCTTTCCCATAACGAATCAGCTTTGCTGGCATGCATATGGGCAGCGTGATATTGTTCGTTTATGAAACATATCTGCGCTTGAAAGCAATCCTCCAGAAATAAAAGCTCTGTATCGGGAATGCCGGTTTGTTTCATAATGGTAAGCGCAGATTGCAGATAGGATATGGCACTTTCAGTCTGCTCCATATGGAGTAACTGACTGACCAGATCAAGCAGATGCATGCTGTAAAGTTGGTCAGAATTTTCTGTAAACAGGGCATGAACACTCCCATATATGGATGATTCCAAGGTCAGACACTCGTCGGGGCACTGCATATAGGCATAGATGGTCTGCAACAGGGTAAATACATCAAGAGCCTGCATATTATTGGTCATTGACTCATAGAATAGGTATGCTTTTTGTGCGGAAGCCAGTGCCTGTGAAAGATTTGCATCTGCATAATACTGTTTTGCCTGTGCTAGGTATTGAAGCGCCTCTGATTCTGTCATATGAGATTCCATTCCTTCTGTTTATTTTAAATATTTGTCTATTCAGCCCCTGTCTCGATGTGGATTCTCGACAAAGAAATAATCACAAATATCATCATTCATGCAGGAAAGATTCTGATATTTTGTAAAAAACTCGGTTCTGAATCGGTACAAATTTACATTTTTTTTACAATCTGTTATGATTACAACATAGTAAAAAAATAAGTAACCGGGAGAATGATATGAGTTATTATACACCATCCGGACAGGAGATAGAAGAAGAATATCTGGCGGTAAAAGCAGATGCAGACAGGGATCAGGGTCATCTGTATGAGTTGCTGTGGCCGTATGTCGCACATATTGTGGCAAAGACAATCCGCATGCTGGGAGTCTATGCAGATGAGAGTATCGTTGAAGATTTAACGCAGGAGACGATGCTTGCTGTGATGAAAACGGGAATGGAGCAGTTTGAGGCAAAACAAGCACTCTTTTCAACATATTGTGGTGTGATTGCAAAAAATAAGTCGGTGGATTGGATTCGTAAGCAACACAGACGCTGGGTAAACGAGGTGGAGATTTCAGAACCGGAAAGTATCTTTGACAATGGGGCTGATTTTTACAACAATCCGGAGGAAGTGATACTTCGGGAGGAGTATCGGTTATCGTATATTGATAGATCAAAAAAGTTTCTTCGAATGTTTATTGAGCTTCCGGAACGACCGCAGAAGCTGGTGAGCTGTTGCTATACACTGATTCTTTTTCAGAGATATCATCCGATGTCAAAACAGCTGTCGTCACCGGCGTGGTCCTACGAACAGTTGGAAGGATGCACGGTTGAGAAGGGTGCAGATCGTTTTATGAAAGAAATCAATGAATGGATTCCATATCTGGAATTGTATTGGGGCGATGAATTCCTTGACGAAATGGATCAGCCATATGAACACAGCTATGTGAGAGATATCATTTTTTCAGAACTGTATCGGATCAAAGATTTTGAAAATTGGAGTATCCGGATTCGGATGAAGCTGAAAAAACAGATGGCACAGCAGGAATATCGCACATGTATGTCAGAATTATCATAGAGGAGAATGCAGAGTGAGACAACATTTGACACAGGAAGAGATCATAAAATATATGGATACGACAGATCTGTCAGAAGAATATGCACTGTGGCTGGAAGAAGCACAGACACATGTTGACGATTGTGTATTGTGTCAGGAGCAGCTTAGACGATTTTTGACGATAGAGCATGTCTGTGAGGCGGACATGTTGACACAGTCAATCGCGTGGATGGAGAAAGAGTCAGATGTTCGTAGGAATATGGTATTATTCCGATTGGAAATGCTTGGACAAAACGAGCGTATACAGCGCGTGCGTCAGGCCATGCTTCAGGGACAATTTGCGGAATATGTGATCAGACAGTCTCAGATAGGGAGAAGAAAAAGCATATTTCGCGGAAGCGATACAGATACACCGGAGCAGACATTTTGCGTAGAATATACTGACACAGGTATTCGAATGAAATTTGATAATCCTGCAATGACAGGGCATGAGCTGATCTGTGAATCAGACAACGCACAAAACATTCAGTTGTGTAAAATCGTCTGGAATGAAGAAATCGGCGTTGCAATTGCAGACGCCGAAGGTATTGGTGATATGAGCGAATATCATATTTATATTCTATGACACATCTGTTGACAAGTGCTCCAGAGCATATGCAATGCACTGGGTAATCATTTCATTGCGGCTGATATCAGCTGCATCGGCCGCAGTATCGATCTCTTGTAGCATGTCTGAACGCAGGCGGATAGAGATCACTTCTTTTTCAAGTTTTATTGGAACAAAATCCTTCATAGGGACCTCCTTAATCTTATGATGCAATCCATAATATATTTGACCTTTCCATACATACTCCATATCTTTATTATAGTTAAAAGTTAAATGAAATTGTATATTTAAAATAGTGTGCAAAAAATGAATATAAATTATCCTTGAAAAATTGAGAGTGAGCACTGATTGCTACGATTAATACTATGAAATTAAAAAACATAGGAGGCGCAGCAATGAATCCAATGATTAAAGAATTGAAGCATTACAATCAGGCAAATGAGAAGATGGAGCACAAGCTCCCGCGACCGGTTTACCTGTACATCGCTCGCTTTGGTCGCGGCATGGACCCGTACATGAACGAAATCACTCGGCTGTACGGAGAGGAATTCTATATCTCATATAACACCGTGTTCAAGAAAAACGACAACCTGATCGACGGTTTTTCGGCAGAACTTGAGCGAAACACCCGGTTTGGAGAGACCTGGCGCGGGATTGTATTCATTCATTTTACCGGAAAGGAAGATGCGCGCGAACTATTACAGCTCTGTGAGTGTCTTGTGCAAAAGCAGGACAGCGTGCTTCCGGTATTTATTACAGATCAACCGGACTTTGGAAAAGAACTGGAGGAGATCAGCCGCAATTATTTCTTTGTCCGTATGGTGCAGGCTGACAATTATGAGAAAGAGGAATTATTACAGATGATGCAAGCCAGGATTGGCAACTATGGTTATCAGATCGAGGCGGCAGCGCAGGAATGCATGGAGCAGTACATAGGTGAAAAAGAATGGGGTGAGGATGAAAAGGTTGAGACGCAAATCTGCGGAATGATCGACAATCTGATTTTTGGCAAGATGATTCATGATGAAAGAATAAAGAAAGGCTTTGATAAAAAGATCATCTATCGGGAAGATCTGGAAGAAATATTCGTGACACAGAAAACCAGACAGCACACCGTTGGATTTGTGCTGGGATAATGAGCAAAGACGGAGGGTATGAACATGCAGAAGATCAATCAGACTGCATTTCTGGAAAAAGAGGAGTTTGCAAAGAATCTGACGAAATTGAATATGAGCGATGAAATCTATGAAACCGGTGGGGTTCCGCTTCTCGTGCAGGGAACAGACATTTATGTAGACGGAAGTGATAATCACACACTGATTTTCGGAGCGACAGGAAGTAAAAAATCGAGACTGTTCGCATTTCCGACGATCGGGATTCTGGCACGGACCGGAGAATCCTTTGTTGTCACAGATCCAAAGGGTGAGCTGTATGCAAGAACCTCTGCGGATGTCAAAGCGCATGGCTATGAAGTGGAATGCTTGAATCTAAGGGATTTTTCGATGGGAACCGGATGGAATATACTGGGGCTTCTCTACAAGTATTATCACAATGGAAGAAAAAGTAAGGCATTTGATTTGCTAAACGGCATATGCATCATGCTCTTTGCTGACGAAATCGACGAACGCTATTGGGCACATTCGGCTACGAATGTCATTACCGGGCTTTTTTTATACCTGTTTGATCACGAAACAGTTGAAAACTGTACAATGTCTGCGGTGGTTGAGTTGTGGATGGATTATATCAACCATCGAAAAAATTTTATTAAGAAGATAAAAGAGGAATATCAGCCGACCGATCTGTGTTATCAGAAATTCAGTACCTTGGACAACTGTTCCGACAAAACGGTAGGGAGCATTGAATCGATTGTGGATACCGCATTAAACAAGCTTTTGATCAATCCCGATTTTTTGGAGTATATATCGAGGAATGAACTGGACATGCACGAGCTTGCACGAGAAAAGAGTGCGATTTATCTGGTAATACCCGATGAGAATCATACCTATGATTTTGTGGTCAGTCTGTTCATTCGTCAATATTACGAGGTTCTTATCGATAACGCACAGGAGAACGAGAAAAATGAACTACCGATACGAACGAATTTTATCGTTGATGAATTTGCAAACCTTCCGGTTATCGACTGTATGGATTCAATGATTACAGCATCAAGAAGTCGTAATATTCGTTTTGTGCTGATTGTTCAGGCACTGAGCCAATTACAGGAGAAATATCAGGAATTAACAGAGACAATCATCAGTAACTGCGCAAACTGGATTTATCTGTTCAGCCGGGAAACAGCTTTACTCGAAATGTTACAAAAATTGTGCGGAACTGTCATATATGATAACCGGACGGAGGTTCCGCTTTGTTCAATTTTTGATTTACAACATATGGATAAGGAGAAGGGAGAGGCCCTCATTCTCTCGGGCAGAAATTATCCCTGTCGCTCTAATTTAGCGGATATTGATGCATATCCGTATCCGGTTGGTGAATTGCAGCGCAGTGCTCCGGAGTGTACGACTAAGGAAGCTGCTATTAATACAGTGGGAGAAACAAAAGCTGAAGAACCGGTGCAGCCTGTAAAACCGATGGGACCTTTTAAAGCACCAAAGTCTGCAGAACCGGAACCGTTATCGGAATTTGGGAAAGAACTATATGATCATTTGCAGGAAGTGAAACGAAATTTTTTTGCCGGTATTCCGGATATACAGGAGATGCCGGAGGAGAAGGAAGATAACACCAAAAAACTGGTTGCAGACAGCTTTACATTCAATGTAGACCGCTATGAACCGGGAGAATGGCTGGAATGGCTGGTGGCGATTGGACCGGAAGGAATGATTATGGCAGAAGAGAAGGTGCCCTTCAGTGAGATTTACAACGGAACTGCCATCTTAAAAATGGAACAAAAGATGTTAGAAAAGTATGATATCGCATCCTTCAACCTCAGTTACTATTGGGCGGACGAGCAGTATGGGGAAATCTATCATAGCTATCTAAAAAAATTTCCGGAGAAGGTGTATCTGACACGGGAGGAACTGGAGCGGATTTATCCCGGAGACGGTTTTACGGAAGCAAGAGTCAGCAGAATGGGAGAGCTTGGCTGGAAAGCTCGCTCTGACAGGAGATATCTTGTTCATATTGAAGCAATATCTGACGAACCGGACATTAATCTGCCGGGCATGGAGACGAATCAGGTCTCGCAGTATCTTCCGGACTATGCAGGAACACTCGGTGAGGATTTCATGTTCCGGTGTCTAGCCAGAAAAATGAATAAGATGCTGCGAAATACGGCGTATGAAGACGCGAAATGGTATGCTTGCAGAGACGCAGACAAAGATGGATACATCGCCCATAAGCATGGGATCAGAAGCTTTGTGAGACTGACAATCTCAAGTGAAGCAATGGTAGGATAGTATATTAGGAATCGAAGATGTGAAGGCATTAAACAGATATAAAATATAAATATGTAAAACTGTAAATCAAAGTGGACGAAAAGGAAAAAACAAACTATACTATAGCTAAAAACAGGTATGCTTGTTATGAAAGCAATAGATGAATGAGGTGATGGTATGGAAGAGAAGATAACACTGACAATTGGGAAACAGAAAAATATCGCTTTAATCGCACACGACGGAAAGAAGGCAGAGCTCATCAAGTGGTGCGCGGAAAATAAGGAGATTCTCACACAGCATTTTTTGTGTGGAACCGGAACAACAGCGCGAATGATTTCCGACAAGACCGGATTGCCGGTAAGAGGATACAATTCCGGCCCGTTAGGCGGAGACCAGCAGATAGGAGCCAAAATTGTTGAGGGACGCATCGATTTAATTGTTTTCTTCTCTGATCCGTTAACCGCACAGCCGCATGATCCGGATGTTAAGGCACTGATGCGTATTGCACAGGTGTATGATATCCCGATGGCGATCAATAAGGCATCCGCTGATTTTATTATCAAATCAGAATATATGAACACTGCTTATGATCATGATGTGATTAATTTCCAAAAAAATATTCGGGATCGGGCTCAGACACTATAGATGATTATCATGTGTAAATGAAACACATCTCCTAGTATAACCCACGATAATTGGCGACATGTTTCACTCAGGATAAATTTTCATTCTGCAAGGCGGAGGAATGAGGCGATGCGGTGGCATCGTCGATTGACGACAACGCAGCAGATGGAAATTTAGACAAGTGAAATGTGCTGTTAATTGCCGTGGGTTATACTAGCTTGCCAAGGGCAGGTTTTAGGAGGTGTTTTGCTATAGTCGTCCATACAACAGCTACAGAAAAGTGCGTGTGGGGCATTGCGGAAAAGACGCGAAAGTGCTATACTTCCTATGTTTATGGTCATAATTGACCAACACGATGCGCTGATGAGAAAAAGCGTGAATCTGATAAAGAAAAGAGGAATACAAATGTCAGGACTTTTTAATCCCGAAAATAAGGTTTGGACTAGTCTGAGTACGGCGGCTGATTTGATGTTATTAAATATCATGTGGTTTATTTCCTGTATACCGATCATCACAATCGGCGTTGCAACGACTTCCTATTATTACACGGTGCACAAGGTAATTCGAAATCAGAAGAGTGGAATCTGGACAGAGTATTGGTCTTCCTTTAAGACGAACTTCAAGCAGGCAACACAGATCTGGCTGATTTTCCTTGCGATTTTTGTAGTTTTGGGATTAGATATTGCAATTTGCACACCGTATCTTGAGGCGGGAGAAAAAATTGGAAATATGGTTTTCTTTTTCTATATTCTGCTTGGAATTAACCTTGTATGGTTTATGTATGTATTTGCATATCTTGCCAGATTTGAGGATACGAATAAGGTTACATTAAAGAATGCGGCAGGAATGGCATTTTTAAACCTGCCCTCATCACTGCTTGTAATGGTAATCATGGCAGTGACGGTATATTTTTTCCGTTATCCGGCTTTATTTATCTGGTTCGTTCCGGCGATTGCGATGATGCTGCTCAACCGTATACTGGAAAGAGTCTTTCGGAAATATATGCTGCCGGAGGATCTGGCCGAAGAAGAAGAAAACGATAAGATGAGGTGTTAAGTATTATGTCAATGACAATTCATAACCGGTTACCGGAACCGGAAATCTTAAAAATGGAATATCCCCTGACCCCTGAATTAGTCGAGATGAAGCGGGCGCGTGATGAGGAAATTAAGAAGGTATTTACCGGAGAATCAGACAAATTTCTTGTAATCATTGGTCCTTGCTCGGCAGACAATGAGGATTCTGTCTGTGAGTATGTAAGCCGCCTGGCGAAGGTTATCGAGCAGACCAAGGACCGTCTGGTTCTGATTCCCAGAATCTATACCAATAAGCCGCGAACAACCGGAGCAGGATACAAGGGAATGTTGCACCAGCCCGATCCCACCCGGGAACCTGATTTGTATCGCGGAATCGTCGCAATTCGTAAGATGCACATCCGTGCGATGAACGAGAGCGGACTTACTGCAGCAGATGAGATGCTCTATCCGGAAAATCGTAGTTATCTGGACGATATCTTATCTTATGAGGCAATCGGTGCCCGTTCGGTAGAAAATCAGCAGCACCGATTAACTGCCAGCGGAATGGATATTCCGGTTGGAATGAAAAATCCTACCAGCGGTGATATGTCGGTTATGCTCAATGCAATTAAAGCAGCGCAAAACCCCACCTCATTTATTTATCGAAGCTACAATGTGAGCACAAGCGGCAATCCGCTTGCCCATAGTATCCTGCGAGGTTATGTGAACAGTCGTGGTGAGTGCCACCCGAATTATCATTACGAGGATATGCTGCAACTTTTGAAAGAATACACACCGGAGCAGTTTGCGAATCCGGCAGTGATTGTTGACACAAACCACTCCAATTCGAATAAGCAGTACAAGGAACAGATTCGGATTGCAAAAGAAGTGCTCAACAGCCGAAAACATAATCCACAGCTCAAGAAGCTGGTAAAAGGATTTATGATTGAAAGCTACATCGAGGAAGGATGTCAGCCGATTGGTTCCGATATGATTTACGGTAAATCCATTACGGACCCCTGCCTTGGATGGGAAGATACAAGAAGATTGATTGATACGATTGCAGAAATGAGTGTATAGCCTATGGCAAACCCGAAATTGCAGCAGCTTTTTCATGAGATGACAGAGATCGCAGATGTATCATTTGGACTCTACGATGCATCAGGCGAACTGCTGGCCGGTTCGACGAACTCTTCCGTGGAAGAGAAGCGCTCATCCGAAGGGCTGTTTGCAGACGGAAAAAAAGAAAAAATTGTTGAGGATGCGACCTGTTATTTGATTACAGCGGGTATTGAAGAATATGTGCTTGTCATGGATTCCATTGAAGAATCAAAAGTACTTGCAGGCAGAATGGCAGCAAATCAGGTGCGTCGTTTTCTCGAAACAGCAAGCAGGGAAAATGATAAGAATGCGTTTGCACTCGCCATGATTACCGGAACGATTGAGCCGGAAGCAATTGCCGGACGGGCAGCGAAGCATCGGCTTAAGGAAATGGACCGGGTTGTCTATGTAATTGAGCTTGCACAGCCACTCATGGAGCGGGCAACGCTGTCAATGCTGACGAGCTTGTTTGCAGATGGAAAACAGGATGTGTTTTTCCAGAAAACCGAGACACAGCTGGTTTTGATTAAGGCATATGACAAGCCGATTACACAGGAAGAACAGCAGAAGTTTGCATTGTCCATGGTAGACATGCTGCTGTCGGAGCTGATGATTAAAACCCGTGTCGGATACAGCACGATGAAGCACGCATGGGAAATGCTTGCGGAAGGCTATCGTGAAGCAGTTCTGGCGCTTCGAATCGCTGCTGTTTTTCAGGAGCAGAAGGAAGCGGTTGCGTATGCAAGACTTGGAATTGCAAGACTCATTTACGAGCTGCCAAAGGATTTGTGTGAGACCTTTTTGCATGAGGTGTTTGGAGAAAAACTGCCCGAGCGGCAGATGGATGAAGAATTGCAGATTACAATCCGCAAGTTTTTTGAGAACAATTTGAATATTTCAGAGACAGCAAGACAACTCTATCTTCATCGGAACACCCTCGTTTATCGGTTGGAGCGCTTTGAAAAACAGATTGGATTGGATATTCGAAGATTCGATGATGCGATGATGTTTCAAATCGGAATGATGGTGCTTGCTCACTATCACAATTTGTGCGAGCAGCAGAAATAGGACCGGAGTATCGCAAAATGGTGATGAGGGCCTCATTAGACAGTCATATTTTTTGGAGGAAACAATGCGAGTTGGAATTGGATATGATGTGCACAGATTAGTCGAGGGACGAAAGCTCATCCTTGGTGGTGTGGAGATGGAACACACACTGGGACTTCTTGGTCATTCGGATGCGGATGTACTTTTGCATGCGATTATGGATGCGTTGCTTGGCGCTGCGGCACTTGGTGATATCGGAAAGCATTTTCCGGATACAGATCCTGCATATAAAGGGATTTCCAGTCTGAAGCTGTTAGAACGGGTCGGAGGACTTTTGCAGCAGGAAGGATATGTGATTGAAAATATAGATGCGACAGTAATTGCGCAAAAACCGAAGGTTAGTCCTTTTATCGTTCAGATGTGTGAGAATATAGCCAAAACGCTTGGCATAGATATCTCGCAGGTAAATGTGAAGGCAACGACAGAGGAGCACCTTGGTTTTACCGGGCGTGAGGAAGGAATCTCTGCGCAGGCGATCTGTTCGCTGAGCAGCTTGTATGACGCATCGGGTGTGATTGCTTCCTCCGATCAGATGGACGGATGTAGCGGATGCGCGGGCTGCAGGAAGCATGGATAGTGAAAATCGGGAGGAAAGCAGATGAAGATTTATAACACAATGTCAAAACAAAAAGAAGAATTTATTCCGTTACAGGACGGTAAGGTGAGTATGTATGTGTGCGGACCGACCGTATACAATCTGATTCATATCGGAAATGCAAGACCGATGATTGTATTTGATACATTTCGCCGTTACCTGGAATACAAAGGCTTTGAGGTAAACTATGTATCCAACTTTACGGATGTCGATGATAAAATTATCAAAAAGGCGAATGAAGAGGGTGTCAATGCATCGGTAATCTCGGAGCGGTATATTGCTGAGTGTAAAAAGGATATGGAGGGCATGAATGTAAAGCCTGCAACCACACATCCGCTTGCGACGCAGGAAATTGACGGAATGATTCAGATGATTCAGACGCTGATTGACAAGGGATATGCATATGCGGCAGCAGACGGAACGGTTTACTTCCGCACAAGAAAGTTTACCGGGTATGGAAAGCTTTCACACAAAAATCTGGACGATTTACAGGCAGGACACCGTGATATTCAGGTAACCGGAGATTTGAAAGAGGATGCGCTGGATTTTGTCTTATGGAAGCCGAAAAAGGAGGGTGAGCCTTATTGGGAGTCACCCTGGTGTGACGGAAGACCCGGCTGGCATATTGAGTGCTCGGTAATGTCAAAGAAATATCTCGGTGATGAGATTGATATTCATGCCGGTGGCGAGGATTTGATTTTCCCTCATCATGAAAACGAGATTGCACAGTCAGAGGCTGCAAATGGCGTGCCTTTTGCAAAATACTGGATGCATAACGGATTTTTAAATATCAATAACCAGAAAATGTCAAAATCTCTCGGCAATTTCTTTACCGTGAGAGATATTCAGGAGAAATATGATCTTCAGGTGCTTCGCTTTTTTATGCTGAGTGCTCATTACAGAAGTCCTTTGAACTTCTCTGCTGATTTGATGGAGGCAGCGAAAAACGGACTTGAGCGTATCACAACAGCCGCTTCTACCTGCAAGCGTCAGATGGAGGCATCTGTGGTAGAATCAATGACAGCAGAGGAGCAGGATGCGTTTGCGGCAACCGATGTGTATGTTCAGAAATTTGAAGCTGCAATGGATGACGATGCGAATACGGCAGATGCGGTTTCCGCAGTGTTTGAGCTTGTAAAATACATGAACACTAATGCAAGTGCTTCTAACAGCAAGGAGTATCTGGGCAAACTGTATGACCGGTTACAGACACTTTGCGATGTACTTGGCATCATTGTAGAAGCTGAGGAAGAAATTCTTGACGCTGATATCGAGGCTTTGATCGCGGAGCGCCAGGCTGCCCGCAAGGAGCGTAATTTTGCAAGAGCAGACGAGATTCGTGATGAGCTGCTTGCAAAGGGAATTGTGTTAGAGGATACCAGAGAAGGGGTAAAATGGAAAAGGGCTTAAACACAATTATTAAGGAACAATTCGGTCTGGATAAAACGGTGGATGTGCGTACGGTCAGTCCATTGACGCTTGCGTACATCGGAGACGGCATTTACGAGCTTGTGATTCGTACCGTGATGGTTGCAAAGACCAACACGAAAGCAGGGCTATTACATCGACAGACCAGCCAGCTTGTGAAGGCACAGGCCCAGTCGCAGATGATGGACATTCTTATGGATCACCTGACACCGGAAGAGGAATCAGTCTTTCGCAGAGGTCGAAATGCCAAGTCACCGACGATGGCAAAAAATGCCACCGTTGGTGATTACAGACGCGCGACCGGATTTGAGGCATTGATGGGTTATCTTTATCTGACGGATCAGATGAACCGGTTGCTTGAGCTGGTACAGCTTGCAGTCGATACATATCAGCCGGATGAAGGCAAATATATGGAGGCACATAACAGACATGGACGAGAATCAGATAAGAGTAGAGGAAACGAAGATTGAGGGCCGTAATGCTGTATTGGAGGCATTCCGCTCCGGCAAGACCATCGACAAGCTGTTTGTGCTGGATGGCTGTCAGGATGGTCCGGTTCGCACGATTGTGCGCGAGGCAAAAAAGCATGATACGATTCTGCACTTCGTGACCAAGGAGCGGTTGGATCAGCTTTCGGAAACCGGAAAGCATCAGGGTGTGATTGCGCAGGCAAGTGCGTATCACTATGCGACGGTTGAGGAGTTGCTTGCGATTGCAAGAGAAAAGGGTGAGCCGCCATTTTTTATTCTGCTCGATAATATTGAAGATCCGCATAATCTTGGTGCAATTATTCGTACGGCAAATCTTGCCGGTGCGCATGGTGTCATTATTCCGAAGCGCCGGGCGGTTGGTCTGACCGCAACCGTTGCAAAGGCATCTGCGGGAGCAATCAATTATACACCGGTTGCGAAGGTGACCAATATGACGAACACCATTGAGGATCTGAAAAAGGAAGGTATGTGGTTTGTCTGTGCAGACATGGGTGGAACCCGTATGTATGATTTGAATCTGACCGGTGCACTGGGACTTGTCATTGGAAATGAGGGCGAAGGTGTAAGCAAGCTGGTGCGTGAGCACTGTGATATGATTGCTTCGATTCCGATGTGTGGTGATATTGATTCATTGAATGCATCAGTTGCATGTGGTGTTCTTGCTTATGAGATTGTGCGTCAGCGTAAAGAGTGACGGTATGCAACCGGGAGGACAACTTGGCAGAGAATTACAATGGTTCTTATGATGAATTAGGTGATGAGCAGCTTCTTAAAGAGCTTGCAAATGGGAATGATTCCATCACCGATTATCTTTGCAATAAATATAAGCATCTGGTTACAAAGAAAGCGAATGCGTTGTACCTGATTGGTGCGGAAAAAGACGATCTCATTCAGGAAGGGATGATTGGCCTGTTCAAGGCAATTCGTGATTTTGATGCAACAAAGGAAGCTTCCTTCTATCATTTTGCGGAAATATGTATTCAAAGGCAGATGTATCATGCAATCGAGGCTTCGCAGAGACTCAAGCATGCACCACTCAATTCCTATGTATCGTTTTCCGAGGAGGCATCTTCGCAGTCAGGAGTGACACTGGGTGATGTGCTCGAGTCTGATGGAGCGCAAAATCCTGAACGGCTTATGATTCAGCAGGAGGATTATCAGGATTTCTTTCATCGACTGGAAACAGTATTAAGTCCGATGGAGCGGGAGGTTTGTAATTTGTACCTGCAGGGACTTGGATATAGACAGATTGCTCAGGTGATGAACAAGAGTCCGAAGGCAATCGATAATGCCCTGCAAAGAATCCGAAAAAAGGTTTGATACAAGGAAAAAGTTTTCATAGTAAAACAGTAGGGTTTAGCTTGACATTAGCTTTGTATGTTGTATAATGTTTGCAGAAATAGCAAAGGCTACCGGAAAAGAGGTTTTTTCATGAAATATATATATTTAGATAATGCAGCAACCACACAGGTTGCGCCTGAGGTGTTAGAGGCTATGACACCTTTCTTTACAGAGTTTTACGGCAACCCGTCCAGCATCTATTCGTTTGCCGGAGAGAGCAAGAAGGCGGTTGAGGATGCAAGAACTAAGATTGCAGGCTATATCGGGGCGAAGCCGGAAGAGATTTACTTTACCGGAGGCGGTAGTGAATCGGACAACTGGGCATTAAAAGCCACCGCCGAGGCATATGCAAATAAGGGTAAGCACATCATTACATCGACCATTGAGCATCACGCAATTCTTCATACCTGCGAGTATCTGGAGAAGCATGGATTTGAAGTGACCTATGTCAATGTGGATGAGAACGGTATTGTTAAATTGGACGAGCTTGAAGCAGCAATCCGCCCGGATACGATTTTGATTTCTATCATGGCTGCAAACAATGAGATCGGTTCGATTCAGCCGATTGCCGAAATCGGTAAGATTGCAAAAGAACACAACATCTTTTTCCATACAGATGCGGTTCAGGCATTTGCGCATATTCCTTTGCATGTGGATGAGATGCATATCGACATGCTCTCTGCAAGTGGTCATAAGATTAACGGACCGAAGGGAATCGGATTCATGTACATCCGCAAGGGAATCAAGAGTGGTTCCTTTATCCACGGTGGTGCACAGGAGCGCAGACGCCGTGCAGGAACACATAATGTTCCCGGTATTGTCGGAATGGCAAAAGCAGCAGAGCTTGCAGTGAATGCAATGGAAGATCGTATGGAATATGAGCGTAAGCTTCGAGATCACTTGATTTCGCGCGTACTTGAGGAGATTCCCTACAGCAGATTGAATGGACATCGCACAAACCGGCTTCCGAATAATGCGAACTTCTGCTTCCGTTTTATCGAAGGAGAATCTATGCTGATTCTGCTTGATCAGAAGGGCATTTGCGCATCCAGCGGAAGCGCATGTACATCCGGTTCGCTGGACCCTTCTCATGTGCTTTTGGCCATTGGTTTGCCGCACGAGATTGCACACGGTTCACTTCGTCTGACACTCTCAGAGCAGACAACCATGGAAGAGATTGATTACACCGTTGACGAGTTAAAGAAGATTATTGAGAGACTTCGTTCAATGTCTCCACTCTATGAGGACTTCGTAAAGAAACAGAACCAGAATACGAAATAGGAAAGATGAGGATATAATATGTACAGCGAAAAAGTAATGGATCATTTCAACAATCCGAGAAATGTTGGTGAGATTGAGGATGCCAGTGGTGTTGGAACTGTCGGAAATGCGAAATGCGGTGACATCATGCGTATGTATCTCGATATCGATGACAACGGTGTGATTCAGGATTGCAAATTCAAGACATTCGGTTGCGGGGCTGCGGTAGCTACAAGCTCTATGGCAACAGAGCTTGTCAAGGGCAAAACCGTACAGGAGGCATTGCTCGTAACCAACAAGGCTGTTATGGAGGCACTTGACGGACTTCCTCCGGTAAAGGTTCACTGCTCGCTTCTTGCAGAGGAGGCGATTCATGCAGCTTTATGGGATTATGCACAGAAGCATGGAATTGAAATCGAAGGTCTGGAAAAGCCGGTAAACGATATCAGCGAAAAAGAAGAAGACACTGAAGAAGATTACTAAAAATGAGAATTAAAACCGTCGGAATGAGGATTCATTCCGGCGGTTTTTTGCAAAAGCAAACAGTCACTTTTCCATAGTATGGGCGGTCAGTAATCGGTGAGCCGTCTGAATCGTTTATTCAATTCTAAGCTGACGGGGCATAAAACAACTCATATTATCACTAAAACGGGGCAAATAATGCATGGGAAAGTAATTTCTTCGGTTATAACTGAAGAAATGCAATTATCGACAAGGTTTGACAGATATAAAATAGTATGGCAAACAGACAACTTTCAAAGACAGGTCGATTATTTTTGTCCGTCCGCATAGACTGTATATAATACAGATCATTAGGAGCGAGAAAATATGAACAGTGCGAAAATAGAAAACTTACTGAATCTGGCATTGGATGTCAGCGAGCAGGAGCGCATGCGCTCCCCGGAATTGTCCGTGGGTTTTGAACCGGCGGACAATACATGGGAGGTCATTGTGCGGTATTTTGGGGAGCTGCAGTCATTGCAGAATCGCTTTCCGGACTGGCAGATCACGGAGCTGTTAAATGAGTATGCGATCATCCGTTTGCCCCAGTCGCAGATGGATCAGCTGGCGGGACTTCCGCAGATTGAGTATATTGAAAAACCGAAGCAGTTATTTTTTGAGGTGGCTCAGGGGCGTCGCTCGTCCTGCATGCTTCCGGTACAGACCGGGAGAGGAGCAGCAGGCAGTAGGACGAACCTGACCGGAGCCGGTGTATTGGTGGCGGTGATCGACAGTGGAATCGATTACCGCCATCCTGATTTTAGAAATAACGATGGGACAACGCGAATCGTTGCGCTGTGGGATCAGACGGCTGTTCCCCGCTCGGGGCAGGAGGCAGCACCGGAGGGGTATTCGCAGGGCGTAGAATATACGCGCGAACAGATTAACGAGGCGCTTCAGGAACCGGATGCTTTGGCAGCGGCGCAGATTGTTCCCCAGGCGGATACGAGTGGACATGGCACGCATGTGGCGGGCATCGCAGCCGGAAACGGAAGGGCGTCCGGAGGTGTGAACCGTGGTGTGGCGTATGAGAGTGAACTGATCATCGTAAAGCTAGGTGTGCCGGGTGGCGGTTCCTTCCCACGGACCACAGAGCTGATGACGGCAGTGGATTACTGCATCCGGAAAGCCAGAGAGCTGTTGATGCCACTGGCGGTAAACTTAAGTTTTGGGAATAATTATGGATCGCATAGCGGCACATCACTGTTGGAGACCTATCTGACGGATATCGCAGGTTATTGGAAGTGTAATATCATTGCCGGCAGTGGCAATGAGGCAGCAAAACGGGTGCACACGGCCGGCGTGCTGGGCAGCAGTGAGGCACGGAT
>JAQXMB010000079.1 GCA_029012425.1 bacterium
AGAGTAAGCTGTGTTGCTTAGACCCGCGAACCTGATTTGGGTAATTCCAACGTAGGGATACATAATGACTTCAATAATAGAGGATAGATATTTATAGAAGCTGTGTCGTATTTCCTACGGGCACAGCTTCTTTATATTTCATTAATGTAACGCGCGACAGATTGGGGGCACCACCTTCTGTCGGATAAAAAAGGAGGAAAAAAGTATGGCAGAATACACCACACAGATGGGCGCCGCCCGCAAGGGTATCATCACTCCGCAAATGGAGATTGTGGCAGAAAAAGAACACATGGAACCGGAACAAATCCGGGAGTTCGTAGCAAAGGGAGAGGTGATTATTCCCTGCAACAAAAATCATAAAGCATTAAGTCCGAGCGGCGTGGGTGCAAAGCTCACAACGAAGATTAATGTAAACCTCGGCGTGTCCCGCGACTGGAAGGATGTGGACATGGAATATGAAAAAGTCCGTGCCGCAGTCGATATGGGCGCAGAGGCGATTATGGACTTGAGCTCTTACGGAGATACAAGAACCTTCAGACGCAAGCTGACAGAGACCTGTCCGGCAATGATCGGAACCGTGCCGATTTATGACGCGGTTGTCTATTATCACAAACCGCTTGGACAGATAACCGCACAGGAATGGCTGGACATCGTAAAGATGCACGCAGAGGATGGTGTGGATTTCATGACCATTCACTGTGGAATGAACCGTGCAACCGCTGCGCGTTTCAAAAATAATAAGCGATTGATGAATATTGTCTCGCGAGGCGGTTCCATCATGTTTGCGTGGATGGAGATGACCGGACAGGAAAATCCGTTTTATGAGTATTATGATCAGATTCTTGATATTTGTCAGGAGTATGATATCACAATGAGTCTTGGTGATGCATGCAGACCGGGTTGCCTTGCTGATGCAACCGATACAGCCCAGATTGAGGAATTAATCACCTTAGGCGAGCTTACAAAGCGGGCATGGGAACGGGATGTTCAGGTGATGATTGAGGGTCCCGGACACATGCCGATGAATCAGATTGCCGCAAATATGGAGATTCAAAAGACACTTTGCCACGGCGCACCTTTTTATGTATTGGGACCCCTGGTAACCGATGTTGCACCGGGCTATGATCATATTACATCAGCAATCGGCGGAGCAATCGCAGCAGCAAACGGAGCTGCATTTTTGTGTTATGTCACACCGGCTGAGCATTTGCGCTTGCCGGATGCGAATGATGTAAAGGAAGGAATCATCGCAGCAAAAATCGCAGCACATGCAGCTGATATCGCAAAGGGTGTTCCCGGAGCAGCCGATTGGGATTATCGCATGAGTGAGGCGCGCAAACGACTTGACTGGGAAGGAATGTTTGCACTTGCTATGGATCCTGAGAAGGCGAGAAGATATCGCGCGCAGGCTGCACCGGAAAAAGAGGACACCTGCAGTATGTGTGGAAACTTCTGTGCAGTAAAAAATACGAACCGTATTCTTGACGGCGAGATTGTAAGCATTTTTGATGAATAAGAGGTATGAAGGTAGCTATTGACAATCTTTTATTATGGTGCTAAACCACAGAGAATTTAATGAGTTAAACCGTTGAAGCGGAGATAACGGCAATGATGCCTTTACAGAGAGCCTATGATGCTGAGAATTAGGTGAGAAACAAGTTGTCAAATGGACCGCAGAGGGCGCAGTCAAATGAGTTTTTATCAAATTCTCAGAGTATTCTGCGACGCTACAGGCAAGCATCAATTGCCGGGGATATGTTGGTATCCTGCTAAGCGCACGGCCAATGCCGTGAATTCAAGGTGGCACCGCGGATTGTATATGATTCGTCCTTGACAGAAGGTATATTTCTGTCAAGGACTATTTTTTTGGAGGTATTGCTTATGACATTTTCACCTACGCTAACAGAAATTTTGGAAATTGCATCTGCCGGAACCTATAATATTCTTCCGGTGAGCTGTGAAATACTTTCTGATTTTACAACACCGATTGAGACGATGCGCATTTTACAAAATGTTTCCACGCATTGCTATATGTTAGAGTCTGCACAGGCAAATGAGTCATGGGGGCGTTATACCTTTTTGGGGTATGATCCCAAATTGGAAATCACCTGTATGAACGGAGAGATGAAGGTCGGCAATTTGACGGTGAAAACAGACAACCCGTCGGATTATATCAGACAGATTCTTTCGGAGTATAAAAGCCCGAGATTTGATTATCTTCCCCCTTTTACCGGAGGGCTGGTCGGTTATTTTTCCTATGATTATATGGGTTATAAAGAACCTACGGTAAAATGTGAGGTAGAAGACAGCGAGGCGTTCAAGGATGTCGATTTAATGTTGTTTGATAAAGTAATCGCATTTGACCATCTATGTCAGAAGATAATTCTTATTTCGAATATTAATTTGAATGATCCGGAAACGGGATATAACAAAGCCGTTGTGGAATTAAAACAACTAAAGGAGCTTTTGTTGCACGGTGAGAAGAAGCTTCATATGGGAGGAAAACTGCTGGGCGATGTGACTTCACTATTCGACAAAGAACAATACTGTGAGATGGTAGAGCAGGCAAAACAGCATATTCGGGAAGGAGATATTTTTCAGATTGTACTGTCCAATCGGTTGAGTGTTCCGTTCGAGGGAAGCCTTTTTCATACCTACCGTGTACTTCGAACGATAAACCCTTCGCCGTATATGTTCTACTTTTCAGGAACCGATGTGGAGGTTGCGGGAGCTTCACCCGAAACATTAGTGAAGCTTGAAAATGGTGTTTTACATACTTTTCCACTTGCGGGAACAAGACCGCGAGGACGGAGTGACGACGAAGATAAAAAGCTGGAGGAGGAATTGCTGGCAGACGAAAAAGAACTGGCAGAGCATAACATGCTGGTAGACTTAGGCAGAAACGACCTTGGAAAAATCAGTAGATTCGGAACCGTAAAAGTAGAAAAACTCCATTCTATTGAACGATACTCACATGTCATGCACATTGGCTCCACAGTGCGGGGAGAGATTGAAGAAGGCTATGATGCCTTAGATGCCATTGAGGCGGTTTTACCTGCCGGAACACTTTCCGGAGCTCCCAAAATCAGAGCGTGTCAATTGATTGGTGCGCTTGAAAATAATAAGCGGGGTATTTATGGCGGAGCAATCGGATATATCGATTTTACCGGAAATATGGATACCTGTATCGCAATTCGAATTGTCTATAAGAAAAATGGTAAGGCGTTTGTGAGAAGCGGAGCAGGAATTGTTGCTGATTCCATACCGGAAAAGGAATATGAGGAATGTATTAATAAAGCGAAAGCATCGCTTCGGGCATTAGAAATCGCACAGGAGAATGAGTTATGATTTTGTTAATTGATAATTATGATAGTTTTTCGTATAACCTGTTTCAGCTCGTTGGAGAACTGGAGCCGGATATTAAGGTTGTGAGAAATGATGAGATGAGCGTAGATGAAATCCGCAGGTTAAAGCCGGATCGCATAATCTTATCTCCGGGACCCGGAAGACCGGAGGATGCCGGAATCATCGTAGATGTTGTAAAAGAGCTTGGAGGGGAAATCCCGATACTTGGCGTATGTCTTGGCCATCAGGCCATCTGCATGGCATTTGGTGCAACGATCACATATGCCAAAGAACTGATGCACGGAAAACAATCCGATGTTTCTTTTGATCCGGAGTGTCCATTATTTGAGGGAATAAGCGCACAATCGAAGGTAGCCAGATATCATTCCCTGGCGGCAGATGCGGATACACTGCCGGCGTGCTTGAAAATTACCGCGCGTACAGACGATGGAGAAATCATGGCAGTACAGCATAAGGATTATGCAATCTATGGAGTCCAGTTTCATCCGGAATCGATTATGACTCCGGACGGGAAACAGATGTTATATAATTTTATCCATGACTGAGGCAACGAAAATGACACATATGATAAGTTTTTCTTATTAACAGTTCGTATTTATTCATTGGACAATCGTTTTTACAGGTGCAATAATAAGTAAAACTTGATAAAAAATGACCGTATAGGAGAACTGAAAATGATTAAAGAAGCGATTGTAAAAATAGTAAACAAAGAAGACCTTTCGTTTGATGAGGCATACAGCGTAATGAATGAAATCATGAGCGGCGAGACAACACCGACGCAAAATGCGGCGTTTCTGGCAGCGTTGTCAACGAAAAGTGCAAAAGCCGAGACAACAGAAGAGATTGCCGGCTGTGCGGCAGCAATGCGGGCACATGCGACAAAGGTTGAAACCGGAATGGAGCTTTTTGAAATCGTGGGAACCGGTGGAGATAATGCACACAGCTTTAACATTTCAACAACCTCTGCGCTTGTGGCAGCAGCAGGCGGAATGAAGGTTGCAAAGCATGGAAACCGTGCAGCTTCATCCCTGTGCGGCACCGCCGATTGCTTAGAAGCACTCGGTGTAAATATTAACCAGAGTCCGGCTCGATGCGTGGAATTGCTGAACGAAGTGGGTATGTGCTTCTTCTTTGCACAGAAGTATCACACTTCGATGAAATATGTAGGTCCAATCCGAAAGGAACTGGGATTTCGAACCGTATTTAATATTCTTGGTCCACTTACCAATCCCGGAACACCGAGTATGCAGCTGTTAGGTGTGTATGACGAATATCTTGTGGAGCCTTTGGCACAGGTACTTGCCTCTCTTGGAGTTAAGCGCGGCATGGTGGTGTATGGTCAGGATAAGTTAGACGAGATTTCCATGAGTGCACCGACAAAAATCTGCGAGATCAGGGACGGATGGTTCAAATCATCCGTGATCACTCCGGAGGAATTCGGATTTGAGCGCTGCACCAAAGAAGACCTGAAAGGTGGCACACCGGATGAGAATGCCAAGATTACACATGCAATATTAAACGGAGAAAAAGGTCACAAGAGAAATGCGGTGCTTATGAATGCAGGAGCAGCGCTTTACATCGGAGGAAAAGCGGACAGTATGAAGGATGGTATCAAGCTGGCTGCAGAAATCATTGATTCCGGAAAAGCATTGGAGACCTTGAATCAATTCATCGAAGTAAGTAATCGTCCGGAGGAATAAGCATGACCATACTTGATCAGCTTGCGGAATACGCGAAAAAAAGAGTGGCAGAAGACAAGGAGAGAAACAGTCTCGAGGCAATGAGAGCGCTTGCACTTCAGATGGCTGATGCAGACAAAGCGGCGTATGCTTTTGAACAGGCACTTCTCAAACCGGATATCGGATTTATCTGTGAATGCAAAAAAGCATCGCCCTCGAAAGGATTGATTGAGCCGGATTTTCAATATCTGAGTATTGCGAAAGAATATGAGACGGCAGGCGCGGATTGTATATCTGTTTTGACAGAACCGAAATGGTTTCTGGGCGCAGACGAATATTTATCGGAAATATCAAAAACGGTTTCGATTCCCTGTCTTCGAAAAGATTTTACGGTAGATGAATATCAGATCTATCAGGCAAAGGTATTAGGCGCATCGGCAGTGCTTCTGATCTGTTCCATTCTGACGGAGGAACAGCTTCGAAATTACTTAGGTGTCTGCGAAACACTCGGATTATCGGCACTTGTTGAGATACATGATGAAAACGAAGCAAAGATGGCGGTACAATCGGGTGCGCGCATCATTGGTGTGAATAACCGGAACCTGAAGGATTTTACGGTGGATACGGATAATAGCAGAAGACTACGGGAACTGATTCCGCCAAGTGTGTTATTTGTATC
Organism: bacterium; assembly: GCA_029012425.1. Taxonomy (GTDB): domain Bacteria; phylum Bacillota; class Clostridia; order Lachnospirales; family Lachnospiraceae; genus W0P33-017. The sequence continues at coordinate 5,725 of JAQXMB010000079.1, forward strand.
GGAAAGCGGTGTAAAGACTGCAGAGGATGTAGCTAATATACGGGAAATTGGAGCAGATGCGGTGCTTATCGGGGAGACTTTGATGAGAGCTGCTGATAAAAAAGCAAAGCTTAACGAGTTAAGAGGAAATCCGTAGAGGAGCACATGGGAGTAAAGAGGAGCTTATGACGAAGATCAAGCTTTGTGGACTTACAAGACCGGAGGATATTGATGCGGCGAATGAATTGCGCCCTGATTTTGTCGGATTTGTGTTCGCGCAAAAGAGCAAACGATACATAGCGCCGGAAATTGCGGCTGAATTAAAAAAGAAATTATGCAAAAGCATTCAGGTGGTGGGAGTATTTGTGGATGAACCAATTGAAGCTGTCGCAAAATTGCTGCGCGAGGGCATCATTGATGCGGCGCAATTACATGGAAGTGAGGATGATACCTACATCCGGAAGTTGAAGCAGCTGACAGGAAAATCCGTAATCAAAGCATTTCGTATCGATGATGCAACCGAGGTTTCCGATATTGAGAATTGCATCGCAGATGATGTGCTGCTGGATTCCGGCGCGGGATCAGGAGAGACCTTTGAGTGGGATTTTGTCAAAAGCGTAAAACGGCCGTTTTTTCTGGCAGGTGGGCTTGACCCGCACAATGTGGAAGCAGCAGTAAAAGAGATTCATCCGTTTGCTGTTGATGTCAGCTCGGGAATAGAAACAGACGGATTTAAAGATGGTAGAAAAATGGCGGAATTTGTTGCCGCTGTCAGAAGAGGAGAAATATCATGACAAACCAAAATGGAAGATTTGGAATTCACGGTGGACAATATATTCCGGAAACGCTGATGAATGCAGTGATCGAATTGGAGAAAGCATATAATCATTATAAAAAAGATCCGGAATTTAACCGGGAGCTTGCAGAACTTTTCAATGAATATGCAGGAAGACCGTCCAGACTTTATTATGCCAAGAAGATGACCAAAGATCTGGGCGGAGCAAAGATCTATCTGAAAAGAGAGGACTTAAATCACACCGGAGCACACAAAATTAATAATGTTTTAGGTCAGGCACTGCTTGCAAAAAAGATGGGTAAAACGCGTTTGATTGCAGAAACCGGAGCCGGACAGCATGGTGTTGCAACCGCAACAGCAGCAGCACTTTTAGGGATGGAATGTGTTGTCTTCATGGGTGAAGAGGACACGATTCGACAGGCGTTAAATGTGTATCGCATGCGTCTGCTCGGTGCGGAGGTGATTCCGGTAAAGAGCGGAACCGCAACCTTAAAGGATGCCGTATCAGAGGCGATGCGCGAGTGGACTTCAAGAATTTCTGATACGCATTACTGCTTAGGCTCTGTCATGGGACCGCATCCGTTTCCGACAATTGTTCGTGATTTTCAGGCAGTCATCTCTAAGGAAATTAAAGAGCAGATAATGGAAAAGGAACAGCGACTTCCTGATGCAGTGATTGCCTGTGTAGGCGGTGGTTCAAATGCAATCGGAAGCTTTTATCATTTTATTGAGGACGAGGGCGTACGGCTGATTGGCTGCGAGGCAGCAGGAAGAGGTATCGATACTTTTGAGACTGCTGCAACGGTGAATACCGGAAGAATCGGTCTCTTCCATGGCATGAAATCGTACTTCTGTCAGGATCAATATGGCCAGATTGCACCGGTTTATTCGATTTCGGCAGGGCTTGATTATCCCGGTATCGGACCGGAGCATGCATACCTTCACGATATCGGAAGAGCAGAATATGTCCCGGTGACAGATGAGGAGGCAGTAAATGCTTTCGAATATCTGGCAAAAACAGAAGGTATTATTCCGGCAATTGAATCTGCTCATGCAGTTGCGCATGCGATGAAGCTGGCACCGAGCTTAGACAAAGATAAAATCATCGTAATTACAATTTCCGGACGAGGCGATAAGGATTGTGCTGCAATCGCACGCTATAGAGGAGAGGATATTCATGAGTAAGATAAGAAAAGCATTTGAAAACGGAAAAGCATTTATTCCTTTTATTACCTGTGGAGATCCGGACTTAGAGACAACGGCAGCACTTGTGAGAAGTGCAGTGGAAAACGGGGCAGACTTAATCGAGCTAGGCATCCCGTTTTCAGATCCGACAGCAGAAGGTCCGGTCATTCAGGCGGCAAATTTAAGAGCGCTTACCGGTGGAGTGACAACCGATAAGATTTTCGATCTTGTAAGAGAGCTTCGCCGGGATGTGGAAGTACCAATGGTATTTATGACATACGCCAATGTCGTATTTTCTTATGGGGCAGAGCAGTTTATCGCAACCTGTAAGGAGATTGGAATCGATGGACTGATTTTGCCGGATCTTCCTTTTGAAGAAAAGGATGAATTTCAGCCACTTTGTAAGAAATATGGCGTCGATTTAATTTCGTTGATTGCACCGACATCTGAGAACCGCATTGCGATGATCGCGAAGGAAGCGGAAGGGTTTATCTATGTAGTATCAAGCCTTGGCGTTACCGGAATGAGAAGCGAAATTCAGACGGATCTTGATTCGATTGTTTCGGTTATCAGAGAGCATACTGATGTTCCCTGTGCAATCGGTTTTGGTATTTCAACGCCGGAGCAGGCGGAAAAAATGTCCCGGATTTCAGATGGGGCAATTGTTGGCTCTGCAATCATAAAGCTTATCGAAAAGCACGGAAAGGATGCTCCTCAAATTGTCGGTGAATATGTAAAAGCAATGAAGACGGCGGTATGCTCGGGCATTCGCTAAGAGGGTGTTTTTGTTAGTAATGTCGAACGAAAATCATTGATGAACAAAAAGATACCTGTTAGAATATAAATATGAAAAGGGAGTAGCTAGCCGAAATGTGTTCACTTTTTCGTCAGTACAGTTGTTGGAGACAATAACTCGGAAAGTGATTAAATAGCGAGACTTTTACTGTAAATGCAGTAGGAGTCTCTTTTTTTCCGCCTCCTGCTGCAAATAAAAAAGAAAGAGGTGGCGGTAATGATTTTACAACTGTTTTATTTACTGGTAGGGTTTTTGTTGTTGGTAAAAGGAGCGGATTGGTTTGTGGAAGGTTCCGCAAGCATCGCAAAGAAACTGGGAATTCCTCAATTAGTGATCGGACTTACGATTGTCGCGATGGGAACGAGTATGCCGGAAGCTGCCGTGAGTATCACTGCAGCACTGAATCACAATGCCGGAATTACAATTGGAAATATTGTGGGAAGCAATATCCTAAATATTCTGATAATCCTTGGCATTACGGCATTAATTACGAATGTCGCGGTTCAGAAATCAACCTTGTATTATGAAATCCCGTATATGATTGGAATTACAATGGTGCTGATGATATTTGGGATGTTCGATGCAAAGATTACATTCGGTGAGGGAATCGTATGTTTAGTGCTGTTTCTGTTGTTTCTTGTATATCTTTTTGTAATGTCCCAAAAAGGAGGAGCATCAAAAGAAGCGGAAGTAAAGGAGCTGCCCGCATGGAAATGTATGGCCTTTATGCTGATTGGCGGAATTATGATAGTAAAGGGAAGTGATTTTGTCGTTTGCGGAGCATCCGAAGTCGCAAGATATTTTGGAATCAGTGAGAGAATCATCGGGCTTACCATTGTTGCATTCGGAACATCGCTTCCGGAGCTTGTCACATCTGTTACGGCAGCAAAAAAAGGCAATGCGGGAATTGCGATCGGAAATATCGTAGGCAGCAATATCTTTAATATTTTGTTTATTGTCGGAGTTGTGGCACTTATCTGTGAGGTTCCATTTGAGAGAAAGTTCTTGATGGATACGGCGATTGCTATGATCAGTGGGGCATTGCTTTGGATTGGTACAATCAAAAACAAAGAATTGAGAAAGCCGTGCGGAGCGATGATGCTGGCTGCGTATGCGGTCTATTTTATTTTTATGCTATTTGGTTATTGACAAAATCGACACAAGTGTCTAAAATGATAATCGACACTGGTGTCGAAAGTGAGGAATGCAACATGATTCGTAAAAAAGAGCGAACAAGAGAAATGATTTTACAGGCCTCCTACCATCTGTTTGCAAGAGATGGATTCAATAAGGTTACGATGAAGGATGTCTGTGATGCAACGGGCATGAGCCGCGGCGGTCTGTATAGCCATTTTGCAGGGACGAGGGAGTTGTTTGAGGCGATTCTGATAGAAATCAACAAAAAAGATGAAATGGATTTCTATAAAGAAATAGACGAAGGACTACCTGCGGTAGATATTTTGAACCGTGCACTTGTGCTGATGCGGGAGGAAATGGAACACGCAGAAGATTCTCTTTCTCTGGCCATGTACGAATATGCAGCAACCGTATCGAATGATATGATGAATCATTTTAATCAGATCGGGGAAGAAAAATGGACCGCGCTGATTGAATATGGCATAGCAAGAGGAGAATTCCGATGTGTGGATGTGGCAGAAATCGTAAATGTGATTTTGTATGTATATCAGGGAGTTCGAATGTGGAGTCGTATTGTATGCATGACACCGCAGGTGTTTGATTCTATTACAAATCACATACGAAAACAATTAGTAAAGGAGTCGTGAGAGATATGAATTTTGAAACAGAACGATTAATTCTTCGTCCATGGACAGAAGAGGATGCAGAAAGCTTATATGAATATGCAAAAGACCCGGCGGTCGGACCGATTGCAGGATGGCCGGTACATACAAGTGTCGAGAACAGCAGGGAAATTATTCAGTATGTTTTATCCGCTGATGAAACATATGCGGTATGTCTGAAAGAAGATAATCGCGCAATCGGAAGTATCGGACTATTTTCACCGGCACAGGCACATACCAAAATCGAGAAGTATGAGTTGGAAATCGGTTATTGGATCGGAGTACCGTTTTGGGGAAAGGGCTTGATTCCGGAGGCAATAAAAAAAATGCAGGAGCATGCATTTTGCGATCTTGGCTGTAGTGCAATGTGGTGTGGATATTATGACGGAAATATAAAGTCGAAAAAATGTCAGAAGAAGTGTGGCTTTACCTATCACCATACAGAGGAAAATAAGCCCTGCATACCGATGGGGGATGTCAGAACCGAGCATTTTACAAGAATTACCAAGGAGCAGTGGCTGGTCGGGCGAAAGGAAAAAGAAGTGGTCTTATATATTCACGGAAAAGGTGGCAGCGCAGATGAGGCAGAGCATTACAGACCGTTCTTTCTGGGAACAGATGTGTATGGATTTGATTATCAATCAGAAAATCCATGGGATGCGAAGAAAGAATTTACGGAAAAGGTCGCTGAATTGTCGGAAAAGTATCATCGAATCACTCTGATCGCCGTAAGTATCGGTGCGTATTTTTCGATGAATGCCGGTATTGGTAAGTTCATTGACAGAGCATTTTTTATTTCTCCGATCGTTAATATGGAGAAGCTGATACTGGATATGATCAACTGGGCCGGAACGAGTGAAAGTGAACTGGAAAGGAGGAGGGTTATCCCGGTAGAATTTGGTGATGATCTATCCTGGGAATATTTACAGTATGCCAGAAGGAATAAGATCATCTGGGATGTCCCGACAGAAATTCTGTACGGAAGCGCAGATCATTTACAGTCGATTGATACGATACAGGAATTTGCTGCAAAAGATACCGTGAACTTAACGATTATGGAAGGCGGAGAACATTGGTTCCACACCGATGAACAGATGAAATTCCTGGATCAGTGGCTGGAGAAACCGCACGCATAAGAAGTAATTGATACAGAAAGGACAGGATAATATGAATAAAATAGTCAGATTTATTGATGGTTTTGTATTTGTTGCGGCCACGCTTGCAATTGCAGGGGTATTTTATGAAGGGATGACATTGCAATGGTTCCCAATCGTTGGGGTTCTGATTATGTGTATGGATTATTCATTTTTATGTGCCACATTTTTTCATTTATTCAAGGACAGAAAAAGTAAGTGGATTGGAGTTCATGTGATTTCATTGATCGCTTTGATTGTTGCAATTGCAATGAAAGTGATGAAAATTCCATATCCTGCGATAACATTGGTTATTTGGTATTTTTATATCTGGTTTCTATATGGAACCATTAATGTAAATGGCGTTCTTGAATGCTCCAATCGTTAATTCAAAGACGCCAACAGACTTGATATGATTCAAATGTTATCAGACGGAGAAAAATGATGAACGGAGCTTTTACAGAAAGCATGTGATTGAAAATAATAGTGAATAAGAGGATGAGAAGATGACACATAAAGAGAAAGCGTTGGATTATTTTGGAAGAAAGTTTCATTGTTCACAGGCAGTACTTGCTGCATATGCAGATGAATGCGGCTTATCAGAAGAGCAGGCACTGAAACTTGGTTCCTGTTTTGGAAGCGGAATGCGAAAAGGAGAAGTCTGCGGAGCCTGCACCGGCGCATTGATGGTTTTAGGTCTTTTGTACGGGCAATTTGACGAGAATGATCTGAAAAGCAGACAGCTTACAAATAAATTGAACGATCGTATGATGGAGCGTTTTGCCGAAGTGAGTGGTTCCTATGTATGTAACGAGCTATTGAAATGTGATATCACTACACCGGAGGGGCTCGAATATGTAAAGCAAAATAACTTGTTTGTGGAGTTTTGTCCCAAGATGGTTGCCAATGCAGTGGATGTATTGGAAGAAATTATCCGGTCATAGGATTTCACACGATGCCTTTCATTTCCACTGAAATTGTATTGTATAAATCGCACAAAAACAGGCTGCGTTTTTTGTGATTGGTTACGCGTTTAACCATTGAGAACAGGAGTTATTGCCAATATAATGAATGTGTAAGGAAAAGAGGAAAGACAATGAGTGAAGCGCGTGTTCGAATTGCAGATATTGCAGAGGAATTGGGGCTTAGTACAGCAACCGTATCCAATGTCATCCATGGAAAAACAAAAAAAGTATCAGATGAAACGGTCAAAAGAGTCCAGGAATTAGTGGAGAAGAGAAACTATGTCCCGAATATGGCGGGAATTCTGCTAGCGCAAAACAACTCCAGAATTATTGGGATCATTATCAATGATCATCCGAAATATGAAGGTCACACCTTGGAGGATGGATTTGTTGCCGCATCCATCAATGCGTTGTCCACACAGTTAAACGAATGCGGATACTTCATGATGATTAAGACGACAACCGAATGGAAGGAAATCACGAAAATTGCTTCCATGTGGAATATGGATGGTTTAATTCTGATTGGATTTTGTGAGCAGGACTATAAAAAGCTGAGAGAGAACATGCATATCCCGTTTGTCGTTTATGATGGATTTTTCGGGGAAAAAAGCGGATTGGTTAATATTTCCATTGATGACTATGACGGAGGTTTTCAGGTCGGAAAATATCTCGGAGAAATGGGGCACAAAAAGGTGCTGTGTATATCTGATAATGCGATTTGTATGGATTTGGAGAGAATGCGGGGGTGCGAAAACGCGCTTAAGGAGTTTGGAGTAAAAGTCGATTGCATACAAGTCCCCATGGAGAGCGAAGCGAGATTCGCTTTTTATGAGGGGAAGTTTGATCAATTGAAGAAATATACGGCTGTTTTCGCTGTGTCTGACTACTACGGAGCAGACTATGTCCGATTTATGCAAAAGAAAGGGTGTAATATTCCAAAGGATGTGTCTGTGGTTGGGTTTGATGACAATATCTACAGCACAGCCTGTCTTCCGGCATTGACAACGGTCAGACAGGATCCTGTGATGCGGGCAAAGAAAGCCGTCGAGGCGTTGTGCGCATTGCGGGATGGCATCGCGACAGAGTCACATCCGGTGTTGCCGGTTGAGCTCGTACTTCGGGACAGTGTTAGTAGGTTAGAAGAAAGCGAAGGATAAAATGGAAGAGATAAGGCAAAGTGAAGATCGATTGATGAGTTCTGTGCGAAAAATTGCAATACCCGTTGCACTGCAATGCATGTTGCAGTCATCGTTTAGCATTGTTGATCAGGTGATGATCGGGCAGCTTGGAAGCACAAGCATTGCAGCGGTTGGTCTGGCGGGGAAATTTGCATCGATTTATTCTGTTGTGGTAGCTGCCGTGGGATCAGTGGCAGGCATTATGATTGCGCAATATCTTGGTGCAAAAGATATGGAGGAATCCCGGAGAGGATTTACATTAAACCTGCTTGTGGCAACTGTGATTGGTGGTCTGTTTATGTTGCTATCCCTCAGTATTCCGGAGCAGATTATTCACTGCTATGTAAAAGATGAAGCAACCATTATACAGGCAGCCGTGTATTTAAGAATTGTATCCATGACCTATCTTCCGCTGGCAGGAAGTACATTAATTTCCACATGGCTTCGCTGCAAGGAAAAAGCATATATTCCGCTTTTGGCAAGTCTGGCTGCGGTCGGCTTGAATACAGGATTGAATTATATCTTGATTTTCGGAAAGCTTGGATTTGAGCCGATGGGTTGTGTCGGAGCCGGCTATGCAACAGTTATCTCACAGGGTGCCAATTTCCTGATCATGTTTGTTGGCATGCTGGTTGTAAATGGTAACGCGCATCAGAGTGCGCTGGGAAGCCCGAAATTGCAGAAGATGACAAAACAGGAATATCTGTTGATTCTTTTCCCGATTCTTATCAATGAATTTCTGTGGAGTCTTGGAGAGAATATATATGCAGCAATCTACGGTCACTTAGGAACGGATAGCGTCGCTGCCATGACACTAACAAATCCGATACAAGGTCTTATGATTGGGGCATTGAGCGGACTTGCCGGGGCAGCGGGTGTGATTATCGGAAAGCAGTTGGGCAAAAAGGATTATGAGCGTGCATACAAGGATGCAAAAAAACTGGTTTTGCTGGGACTTGTCGGGGCAATTGGCCTGTCAATGCTACTGCTTGTGCTTCGCGGATTTTATGTAGAAATCTATAAAGTGGAGGAGTCGGTAAAACTGACGGCGTCCCGGATTCTGGTGGCATTTGCAATCCTTGCCCCGGTAAAAGTGCTAAACATGATATTGGCCGGAGGCATATTACGAAGCGGTGGTGACACGAAAACCGTGATGTATATTGATTTAATCGGAACATGGATATTTGGCGTGCCGCTTGGGCTTTTGAGCGCATATGTGTTCCGGCTGACGATTCCCTGGGTATATCTGATTTTGTCCATGGAGGAAGTGGTCAGACTTTTGATTGCGTGTGTCATTTTTCGTACGAAGAAGTGGATGCACAGTATCTAGGGGTTGTTTCTATTGTCGCGAGGAGAGCCGGTTACTGTTGGACGCGCCCTTTGCCATGGTATTTCAACGCAAATCCCACAAGTTTATTGTGAACTTGTGGGGTTTTTGTTATACTGAGAAAAAATAAATTTGGGAGGAAAAATTATGCCGTTTATTGATTCAAAAATTACCGTGCCGGTTTCTTCGGAAAAGAAAGAGAGTATCAAAGCAAAATTGGGACAGGCGATTCGCACACTGGGAAAGACGGAAACCTACTTAATGGTTGGATTTGATGACAATTATGATCTCTATCTTGGTGGAGATAAGCTGGAAAAAGGAGCTTTCGTATCTGTAAGCCTGTTTGGAAATGCATCGTCATCCGCCTACGATAAGATGACAGGTGAAATCTGCAGCATTCTTTCCGAGGAGCTTGGAATTCCGGGAAATTGTGTCTATGTCACCTATCATGGCGTCAATGACTGGGGCTGGAACGGAGCGAATTTTTAGAGAGGAACAGAGTATATTGAAGGACTTTATTGAAGCGCGCGTGCATGAATTGTATTGGAAAGAAGATTTGAATTGTGCAAGGACAACGCTGATTTGTTTGAGCGAACTATTTAAGATGCCTATTGAGAAGCAAACGATTTGTTCTGCAATAGGCTTGCATGGCGCCGGAAAATACAGAGCACAGTGCGGTTTGGTGGAAGGAACATTGATGTTTATTGGCATCTATCTAAGCAACTTTGGAAAAACAGAGTCCGAAATTGTCTCCGCTTGTTATCGATTTGCGGAAAGCTTTGAGAAGACCTTCGGCTCATTACGATGTTACGACCTTCGACCGACAGGATTTTCAGAAAATGATCCTCCTCATATGTGCGAGCAGCTGACCTGCAGGGGAATCGAATTTTCTTATCGTTTTATAGAAAGCATGGGAGGAGCTTCTATGCCAATTGATGAAATCATCAAACAGGTTACAGAAATATGTAAAGAAAATAAAGTGGAACACTTATCCTTGTTTGGCTCTTATGCAAAAGGAACGCAAACACCCTACAGTGATTTGGATTTTATTATATATGGTCCTGCCGATATAGAGAAAATACAAGAGCAGGTCGATGAAATTATGACCTTGAAAAAGATCGATTTGTTCGAATATGATCAATGCCGGAACGAGCTTTTGAAGGAGGATATGGATTTATATGGAAGGAAAATCTATTAATCGATATCGTAGCTTTTGCAGAAGTCTGGACAATTTGGCAGATGCAAAAGGAAGAGATATGACCGACAAATTCATACTCTGTGGAACGGTGCAGATGTACAATTTGTCATTTGATCTGGCATGGAAGGTGATGAAGGATATCATCACAGAGTACCATGGAGCATTAGAGTACCCAACCGGCTCTCCAAGAGAGACGCTTCGCATGGCTGGCAGTGTGGGATTGATAGCGGACGATACATGGCTTGAAATGCTGAAAGTGAGAAATAATCTGGCACATGACTATGATGGGGAATTAGCGTGTAAATACTTTGAGAAAATTACTACAACCTTTGATACATTGTTGGAAGGATTTCGTGATCAGGCTGCCATCTATTATCAAAGCAAAGAAGATAAGTTGTAGGACAATGATAAGAATAAAGCAGGAGCAGTAAGAACGATGACTGTCCCTGCTTTATCTTATTGGTTAAATTAATTAACAGATATTTAACAGATACTCAATTGTAGTGTCAGTGATATCCTGTTATGATTACATCAAAAATATTTTTACATCCGAATTGGGAGATGATTGGCATGGATATTGGAAGTGTAATAAGAACATACAGAAAAGAAATTGGACTTACACAGGAAGAAATGGCAAACCGATTAGGAGTATCAACGCCTGCGGTCAATAAGTGGGAGAACGGAAACTCAAATCCGGACATCGAATTACTGGCTCCGATTGCAAGACTGCTTCATATCTCGCTAGACACATTGATGTCTTTTCACGAAGAGCTTACAGATGCCGAAATTGAAGATATGATTCGCAAAATAGATAAAATGTTTTCAGATGAGGGCTATGAAAAAACTTATGAATGGGCGCTTCATATCATCAAAGAGTATCCGAACTGCAACAGGCTGATCTGGCAGCTTGCAGTTATGCTTGATGCGAGAAGACTTCTTGACGGCTGTGAAGACCCGGATAAATATGACGAACAGATCAATGCATGGTATGAGCTGGTGCTGAACGATGAGGATGAAAAAATACAGCATCAGGCAGCAGATTCCTTGTTCAGCTTTTATTTAAGAAAACAAAACTTCGAGATGGCGGAAAAATATCTGAACTATTTTTCCGACCACGACCCGATGAAGAAAATCTGTCAGGGACGCTTATATAAAGAGCAGGGAAAGAAACAAGAAGCATATGAGAGCTTTGAGAGCGTGATTTTCTCTCAGTACAACACCTTAAACTTGGCGTTTTCTATGATGGTTGGATTGGCGCTTGAAGAAGATATGGAATATGCAAGATTTTTGGCTGAAAAAATGGGGACGATAGCCGGTGCCTTTGATATGGGAAAGTATAATGAATGTTCGGCAATGCTGAATGTCGTATTTGCAGAGAAAAATGTTGAAGGAACTTACCGGGTAGCAGAGCAGCTTCTGAACAATGTAGACAGCATCTACGATTTTCCAAAGTCTAAGCTATATCAACACATGAAATTCAGAGATGCGGATGCATCCTATATTCGTGGAATAAAAGAGGAATTGCAAAAAGGCTTCCGGGACGAAGAAGAATTTGGATATATGAAAGGATATGAGCCGTGGGAGCGGCTGATGAATGAGGACACTTGAGCATTCAAGTGTCCTCATTTATTTTACAAACAATGCTACAAAAATAATAGTACATGCATATGAAAAGGCTTTTGTAAGAAGAATAAAATAATAATTCACTTTACGATCTTACGGACAGAATAGAGTGAGCGGCGCGACTGATTTTGAATGAATTTGACCGAAATTGTGCATTATCACTAAATTCAAGTAAGTATATTTGTGAATTAGTTTGATTGAATTTGACCGAAAATGAACATATAATGGGTTCAACGAGATAAACCAATCAAAAATAAGAATGAGAAAACGAAGGAGTGAGAAGAAATGATCTACACAGTAACATTTAATCCTTCCCTGGATTACATTGTTTCCGTTGATGATTTCAAGCTGGGAATGACGAATCGAACCAGTTCAGAGTTAATACTTCCTGGAGGAAAGGGAATCAATGTAGCTACTGTATTGGGTAATTTGGGAATTCACAGTACCGCCCTTGGATTTGTGGCAGGTTTTACCGGAGATGAGATTGTTCGAAGCGTGGAACAGCTGCATATCCAGTCAGATTTCATCCGAATTGAGGAAGGAATTTCGAGAATAAATGTAAAGCTGAAATCAATAGATGGAACAGAAATCAATGGCGCCGGACCTGAAATTAGCGAAGAAACGGTTGAAAAGCTGATGAAGAAATTGGATCGACTCCGGGAGGGAGATGTTTTGGTGCTGGCAGGAAGTATTCCAGCATCCATGCCGGATGATATGTATAGCAGAATTATGAAAATGCTGGAAGGAAGAGATGTGATGACAGTGGTGGATGCCACGCAGGATTTATTGCTAAATGTACTTCCGTATCATCCTTTTTTGATTAAGCCGAACAACCATGAGTTGGGAGAAATCTTCGGAACGACACTCAATTCCAGAGAGGCGGTCATACCCTATGCAAAAAAATTGCAGGAGATGGGAGCTATGAATGTATTGGTCTCAATGGCAGGTGAGGGAGCTGTTCTTGTGACCGCAGATCATCAGATTTTTTCTACTCCGGCACCAAAGGGAACGCTGGTAAACGGTGTAGGTGCAGGAGATTCCATGGTAGCAGGATTCCTTGCAGGATGGATAGAGCAGACATCCTATCAGCATGCATTTTATATGGGTGTTGCGGCTGGTAGTGCAAGTGCTTTTTCGGAGTATTTAGCAACGAGACCGGAAGTAGAAGCAATTTATAACACAATCACAAAACAATAAAAGGAGGAGTAATTCGTATGAGAATCATTGATTTGTTAGATCGACGCAGTATCTGTTTAGATGGTGCACCGAACAGCAAAAACGAAGCATTGGACCAGATGGTAGCCTTGATGGTAAAGAGTGGAAAAATTAATGACGAAGAAAGCTATCGCAAGCAGGTTTATGCAAGAGAAGAAGAAGGCACGACGGGCATTGGTGAGGGTATAGCAATTCCTCATGGAAAATGCGATGCGGTAAGTAAGCCTGGTCTGGCCGCCATGGTTGTAAAGAACGGTGTGGATTTTGATTCTTTGGATGGCGAGCTTGTAAATCTTATTTTTTTGATTGCGGCACCGAATACAGAGGATAATATCCATTTGGATGTACTAAGCAAATTGTCGGTTCTTTTGATGGACGAAGATTTTACAGGTAGTCTGAGAAATGCATCTACTGTAGATGAGTTTTTGGCAATCATTGATAAGGCAGATGCAGAAAAGAACGGGATTGATGAGCGTTTGGCAGATACCGGTTCTGCTGAAACAGCACAGCACAAACTGTTGGCAGTTACTTCTTGCCCGACGGGTATTGCACATACTTATATGGCAGCAGAAGGAATTGAAAAAGCTGCAAAAGCGCATGATTGTTTTGTAAAGGTAGAGACAAGAGGATCCGGTGGAGCAAAAAATGTTTTGACAGATCAGGAAATAGCAGAAGCTGATTGTATTATTATTGCGGCAGATGCACAGATTCCCATGAGCCGTTTTGATGGTAAAAAGGTAATTATCCGTCAGGTATCAGACGGTATCAGTAAAGCAGATGAATTGGTAAAATTGGCGATTTCAGGTAATGTACCTGTCTATCATGATGCAACAGCAGCCGTACATCAGCAGACAAAAAAGAACGGAGGCGTAGGTCATCAGATTTACACTTACCTGATGAATGGTGTCTCACATATGTTACCGTTCGTTGTCGGCGGAGGTATTTTAATTGCTTTAGCATTTTTGATTGACGGTTTGTCTGTTGATATGAATGCACTTCCGGAAGAATTGCGTGGAAACTTTGGTACAATTACACCTGTGGCAGCGTTATTGAAAGGAATTGGTGGAACTGCATTTGGTTTCATGCTTCCGATTCTGGCAGGATTTATTGGAATGGCAATTGGAGACCGACCGGCATTAGCACTTGGCTTTGTAGGCGGAATGATGGCTGCAAATGGAAAAT
>JAQXMB010000080.1 GCA_029012425.1 bacterium
GGCTTTGCACTATCGGTAATAGCAGCAATTCTGGTTTATATCATCGGAGCAAAGGTTGTAAAGCTGATTTGTAAACTGGTGCGGAAAATGCTGCAGAAGCATAATGCTGATGAAGGTGTGGTACAGTTTTTATCAAGCATCGTCAAGTGCTTGGGCTATTTTATTGTCATTTTGATGATTTTGGGACTGTTTGGAGTGACAACCGCATCGGTTGTTGCAGTGCTTGGATCAGCCGGACTTACGCTTGGACTTGCCGTGCAGGGAAGTCTTGCGAATTTTGCGGGTGGTGTAATCATACTTTTGTTAAAACCTTTTGTGGTCGGAGACTATATTATTGAGGACTCCAATAAAAACGAGGGTGTTGTTCAGGAGATATCTGTTTTTTACACTACTATTTTGACGGTTGACCATCGTACCATTGTAGTTCCGAACGGAACACTGGCAAATAACAGTATTGTGAATCTGACAAAAGCAAAAAAGCGTCGCGTGGATTTATTTGTCGGCATTTCATATGATGACGCGATTGCACAGGCAAAGCAGGTAATGGAGCGTTTGATTAAAGAAGAAGCGCGGCGGTTGCCGGATGAGCCATATCGGGTGATGGTTGCAGACCTCGAAAACAGCAGTGTAAAAATGGGCATGCAGCTATGGGTGTCATGTGAGGATTATTGGCAGACCTATTGGGATATGACAGAAAAAATCAAACTGGCGTTTGATGAGGCCGGAATCAGCATTGCATTTGATCAGATTGATGTGCATCTTCGATAATAAATAATGTGTTTTGTTGAAAAGAATTGACAAAATTTCCAATGTGTGCTAGTTTGAGAGAAGAGTCAGACAAGCAAGCGTTCTGATTCATAGGTTTATTTTTATTTTTTAGGAGGAAGTATTTATGCAGCAGGGAACTGTAAAGTGGTTTAACGCAAAGAAAGGCTATGGATTTATTTCTGATGAGGCCGGCAACGAAGTATTTGTTCATTTTTCAGCATTGAACATGGAAGGCTTCAAAGAATTAAAGGATGGCGAGAAAGTTGAGTTTGAAGTAGTTGATGGAGATAAGGGTCCCCAGGCTGCCAATGTAACAAGATTATAAGATTTGCCAATAAATTTGCAGTTTAGACGGTCATTCCGATATGGAATGACCGTTTTCCATTTTGACCATACACCCGTATGGTTTTTTTTGTGTTTTAGGTAATTTATAGATTTTTTTCAGAACAAATGTGGTATACTGATTCAATATGGAATAAAACAAAGCCAACAGTTCCGGTTGGAGTATGATAGAATAAAACAATTTCGGAGGAGAACAGATTGAAGAAAGACAAATTGATTTATCCCGACACCTATGAATTATTAGGAGAAGAACAACTGACAGATCTTGGATCACAGGGGGTTCTGCTTCGTCATAAAAAAAGTGGGGCCCGTGTGGTATTGGTTTGCAATGACGATGAGAACAAAGTGTTTTATATCGCTTTTCGCACACCGGTTGATAATTCTACCGGTGTACCGCATATTATTGAACACACTGTTTTGTGCGGATCGGACGAGTTCCCGGTAAAGGACCCGTTTGTAGAGCTTGCAAAGGGTTCGCTGAATACTTTTCTGAATGCAATGACTTATCCGGATAAAACGATATATCCTGTGGCAAGCTGCAATGAGAAAGATTTTCAGAATCTGATGCATGTATATATGGATGCAGTATTTCATCCCAATATTTATAAATTCGAAGAGATTTTCAAGCAGGAAGGCTGGCATTATGAGCTGGAGTCGCTTGATGCACCTATTACGCTTAATGGTGTTGTGTATAATGAAATGAAAGGGGCATTCTCATCACCGGAGAGTGTTCTGGAACGAGCAATTTTAAATTCACTGTTTCCAGATACAACCTATGCATATGAGTCCGGTGGAGACCCGGAGGTGATACCGGAGCTTAGCTATGAACAGTACCTTGATTTCCACAGAAAATACTATCATCCGAGTAATTCATATATTTATCTGTATGGTGATATGGATATGTCGGAAAAACTTGTATGGATGGATGAGGCCTATCTTTCAAAATATGATGCACACCCGGTTGACTCAGCAATTGCAAAGCAGTCGCCTTTTGCAGCTCCGATCACAGTCAGGATGGACTATCCGATTGCAAGCAATGAATCCGAGGAGGATCATGCCTACTTATCGTACAATGTGGTAGTGGATACCATATTGAATAAGGAGTACTATCTGGCTTTTGATATTATTGATTACGCATTGCTCAGTGCACCGGGGGCACCGTTAAAACAAGCACTCCTCGATGCGGGAATCGGTAAGGATATTATGAGTTCTTATGATAATTCCACTTATCAGCCGATTTTCTCTATTATTTCGAAAAATGCGAACGCATCCGATCAGGAAAAATTTGTACAGGTGATCAAAGATACATTATCGGCACAGGTACGAGACGGTATGAACAAGAAGGCATTGCTTGCCGGAATTAACAGTGCCGAATTTAAGTATCGCGAAGCTGATTTTGGACAGTATCCGAAGGGTCTTATATACGGTCTTCAATGTATGGACAGTTGGCTCTATGACGAGAAGAAACCATTTATGCATCTTGAGGCAGGGGAAACCTTCCGTTTCCTGCGCGAGCAGCTTGAGAAGGATACGAACTATTTTGAAGAGTTAGTAGAAAAATACCTGATTCATAACACCCATGCATCCATCGTTATGATTGAGCCGAAGAAGGGGCTTACAGCAGAGAATGAACAGGCACTTGCGAAGAAGCTGGAAGCATACAAGGCAAGCTTAACGATAGAAGAACGCGAGGCATTGGTGGAACAGACTGCTCATTTGAAAGACTATCAGGCGACACCTTCTCCGAAGGAAGATTTGGAAAAGATACCGTTGCTTACCCGTGCAGACATGAAGAAGGAAGCAACCGGATTTTCAAATGAGGAATGCGAGCTTGCCGGGATTCCGGTTGTGCATCATAACTATTTTACCAATGGAATCCACTATGTCAGCCTGATGTTCTCCCTGAATCATCTGACAGAAGAAGATCTTCCGTATATTGGTGTATTAAAAGCGGTTCTCGGCTATATGGATACAGCAAATTACAGTTACAGCGAGCTGGCAAATGAGGTGAATCTCTACACAGGCGGAATCTCATCTGCAATCAATATTTACGCAGATAAGAAGGATAATAAAAAGTATGATGCACGATATGAAGTCCGTATGAAGGTTTTGCAGGAAAATCTTGCAAAGGCAATGGAGCTTGTCATTGAGATTCTTTGCTCTACCAGCTTGGCAGATGACAAACGGTTGCGTGAAATTATTTCACAGGTGAAGTCGAGACTTGAGATGAGCATGACAACGGCCGGACATTCTGTATCAGCAGTGCGTGCGATGTCCTATTTCTCACCGGTTGGAAAATTTAATGATGCCGTTGGCGGAGTGGAGCTTTACCGACTGATTGCGGATTTGGATGCAAATTTTGATGAGAAAAAGGATTTATTAAAAGCAAAGCTTTCAGCCTTTATTCAAAATATTTTTGTAACAGAAGACTTAATTGTCAGTGAGACGGTTGCAAAAGATGCGCTTGCTACACTTGAGCCGGAGCTGGTAAAGCTTGTTGCAGCGATTCCAAACAATCGAAAGGAAAACGGTTCGCTTCGTATCAATGTAAAAAAGAAGAATGAGGGCTTCAAAAATGCAGCACAGATTCAATATGTATCACGCGGCGGTAATTTCTTAGACGCAGGCTTTGATTACACCGGAGTGCTTCGTACACTGCGGGTGATTATGAACTATGATTATTTGTGGCTCAATATTCGTGTACAGGGCGGTGCATATGGATGCATGAGTGGATTCGGAAGAAACGGTGATACTTACTTATCATCTTATCGCGATCCGAATCTGAGTAAGACGAATGATATTTTTAATCATATACCGGATTATCTTAAGGGCTTCGATGCTGATGAACGAGACATGACAAAATATATCATTGGAACTGTCAGTGAGCTTGACGCGCCGCTTACTCCGGCAACAAAGGGAATGCGTTCAATGAACGCATATTTATCAGGTGTTACATTCGAAGATGTGCAAAGCGAGCGAGATGAAGTTCTTGGCGCATCACCGGAGAATATTCGTGCACTGGCACCTTTGATGGAGAGTGTTCTTGCCGGAAACAATCTGTGTGTCATCGGAAATGAAGATATGTTGACAAAGGAATCAGAGCTGTTTGAACAGTTGGAGGATCTATTTTAATGAGTGAAAAAAATTTTAAGTCAGGTTTCGTAACAATTATCGGACGACCGAATGTCGGGAAATCAACATTGATGAATTACCTCATTGGTCAGAAGATTGCGATTACTTCAAACAAGCCGCAGACAACCCGTAACCGTATTCAGACAGTTTATACAGATTCCAAGCGCGGGCAGGTAATTTTTCTTGATACACCGGGAATTCACAAGGCAAAGAACAAGCTCGGAGAGTATATGGTGTCTGTTGCCGAGAATACCTTAAGTGAAGTGGATTTGATTCTATGGCTTGTGGAACCGTCTAATTATATCGGGGCAGGAGAGCAGCATATTGCTGAGGTCCTGAAAAAAGTTAAGACACCGGTAATTCTTATTATTAACAAAATCGATACGCTCGAGAAGAAGGAACAGCTTCTTGAGTACATCGATACATATCGTAAGATTTATGATTTTGCTGAAATCATACCTGCATGTGCAATTCGCGGACAGGGAATGGATGATGTGAGAGATTCTATTTTCAAATACCTGCCCTATGGGCCGATGTTTTATGATGAGGATACTATCACAGACCAGCCGGAGCGACAGCTTGTTGCAGAGATGATTCGAGAAAAAGCATTACATGCGCTAAACGATGAAATTCCGCATGGAATCGCAGTGACGATTGAGCGCATGAAGGACCGACCGGGACAGAATCTGGTTGATATTGATGCTACCATCATCTGCGAGAGAGATTCGCACAAGGGAATTATCATCGGAAAAGGTGGTTCCATGCTTAAAAAGATTGGAAGCAATGCGCGTTTTGAGATAGAACGATTGTTGGATTGTAAGGTAAACTTAAAGCTTTGGGTAAAGGTCAAGAAAGATTGGCGAGACAGTGATATCCTGCTTAAGAATTTTGGATTCAAACAAGACGCAGATTGATTCCATATTTTATCTTGTATGCTTTTTTTTGAAACGCATAACCTACTAACGAAGACATTTCATGAAGCAATGTCGGATAGGGGGCAGCGTACATGGCAGAGGAAAAATGGGATCGCTTTTTTACGACCGGAAGTGTCAGGGATTATCTGGCATATCGTGCATGTGTTGCTGATGAGCCGCAGCAATTATGCGTGGAAAAGAGAGAGGAATTGACAGATGGGACAGACCATCCTTTTGAACGGGATCGTATTATCGGCAATGCCGGTCGGTGATTACGACAAGAGATTAGTGGTGCTGACAAGAGAACGGGGGAAAATTACCGTATTTGCAAGAGGAGCAAGACGACCGAACAGCTCGCTTCTTGCGGCAACAAATCCGTTTGCGTTCGGTGAGTTTGAACTTTTTGAAGGAAAGAACGCTTACAATGCAGTAAAGTTTAGCATCAAAAACTATTTTCGTGAGTTATCACAGGATATAGATATCGCATATTACGGATTTTATTTTCTGGAGCTTGCGGATTACTATGCAGTTGAAAATCAGGAATCGAAGGATATGTGTAATCTGCTTTATGTATCACTTCGGGCGCTTATGAAGCCGGTGTTTGACAACCGGCTTGTTCGTCGTATATACGAGCTTCGGATGCTTGTTCTGGCAGGAGAATACCCAAATGTGTTTCAGTGCGTCAGCTGTGGAAAAAAAGAATTTCTGACTGCATTTCATGCAAGGCGGGGTGGGATGCTGTGTAAGGAGTGTTACGGGAAGCTTGGCGGTATTCCGGTCAGTGAATCGACCAGATATACCCTGCAATATGTTGTGACAGCTCCGCTTGAGCAGCTTTACAGCTTTGAGGTTACTGCACAGGTGCTCGAGAGTGTTGAACGGATTTTGGATGAATATATGAGTATATACATAGACAGACAGTTTCGTTCATTGGAAATGCTTGGCGTGTTTTAATACAGTGGCAGTACGGGTACTTGGGCATGATTATCAAATGCAACCTTGAAATCATAGGCTGGAAATAGTATAATGGAACGGATTTGGATGTGTACATATAGGAGGAAGTATGAAAAAAATAATCAGAGTGGTATCGATCGCAGTTGCAGCGCTCGCACTTCTTACCGGATGCGGAAAAGAGTTTTCTGCAGATATTGATACCGTGTATGTAGAAAAAAAAGGTGGCATTAAGGGCGCAAATGTGGCGACCTTTGATAAGGATTATTACAGTGAGTCAGAGCTTTCGGATTTTATTAATGACGCTGTAAATACATATGTCGCAAAAGAAGGCGATGGAACCGTAGCGATAGCAGATTTCGGTGTTACTGATGGGGTAGCACATGTTTATCTGGATTATGCAGGGTATGAGGATTATGCACAATTTAACGGTGTGGAATTTTTCGCGGGAACGGTTCTTGAAGCGCAGGCTGCCGGATACGAGGTGCCGGGTGATTTGAAAGCTGTAACAGAAAAAGAAACGCAGATGGATGAAACAAAAAACAAGATTGTAATTGTCGGACAGCAGACAACTGTGCGTGTGGATGGTGAGATTTTGTTTGTTTCGGATAATGTGACTGTAAATGACAAGAATTCTGCGACAGTGGCATTTGATCTGTTAGACGAGAATGCAACCTGTGGATATGTTGTCTACAAATAATAAGAAGTGAGGATAAGAACATGGAAAAATCAATGGAGAAAATTGTTGCACTTGCAAAAGCGAGAGGCTTTGTTTACCCGGGATCAGAAATCTACGGCGGTTTGGCCAATACATGGGATTACGGAAATCTTGGAGTAGAGCTTAAGAACAATGTGAAAAAAGCCTGGTGGCAGAAATTCGTACAGGAGAATCCGTACAATGTCGGTGTTGACTGTGCAATTCTGATGAATCCCCAGACATGGGTTGCTTCCGGACATTTAGGAGGATTTTCTGATCCGCTCATGGACTGTAAAGAGTGCCACGAGCGTTTCCGTGCAGATAAGATTATTGAGGATTATGCACAGGAGAATGGTATAACATTAGAGGATTCCGTTGATGGATGGTCACAGGAGCAGATGATGAGCTTTATCGAGGAGCATCAGGTTCCCTGCCCGACCTGTGGAAAACATAACTTTACCGATATCCGTCAGTTCAACCTGATGTTCAAGACCTTCCAGGGTGTAACTGAGGATGCAAAGAATACAGTATATTTAAGACCCGAGACTGCACAGGGTATTTTTGTAAACTTCAAGAATGTACAGCGTACTTCTCGTAAGAAAGTTCCCTTCGGAATTTGTCAGATTGGTAAGTCTTTCCGTAACGAGATTACCCCCGGTAACTTTACCTTCCGTACCAGAGAGTTTGAGCAGATGGAGTTGGAGTTTTTCTGTGAACCGGGCACTGACCTTGAGTGGTTCCAGTACTGGAGAAGCTTCTGCCGTGACTGGTTATTGTCACTTGGCATGAAAGAGGAAGAGCTTCGTCTGCGTGATCATGATCCGGCTGAGCTGGCATTCTACAGCAAGGCAACAACAGACTTTGAGTTTTTATTCCCGTTTGGATGGGGAGAACTCTGGGGAATTGCAGACCGTACGGATTACGATCTGACACAGCATCAGAATACCTCCGGTCAGGATATGAGTTACTTTGATGATACCAAGGGAGAAAAGTACATTCCCTATGTTATCGAGCCTTCACTTGGCGCAGACCGTGTTGTACTTGCATTCTTATGTGCTGCATATGACGAAGAAGAACTGGAAGGTGGCGATGTTCGTACCGTGCTTCATTTCCATCCGGCTCTTGCACCGGTTAAGATTGGTGTGCTTCCGTTGTCAAAGAAGTTAAACGAGGGTGCCGAGAAGGTATTTACACAGCTTTCCAAGAAGTATAACTGTGAGTTTGATGATCGCGGACATATCGGTAAGAGATATCGTCGTCAGGATGAAATCGGAACACCGTTCTGTGTAACCTATGATTTTGATTCAGAGGAAGACCATGCTGTAACCGTTCGTTTCCGTGATTCCATGGAGCAGGAGCGAGTGAAGATCGAGGATCTGGATGCATATTTTGCAGATAAATTTACATTCTGATTGAATAGGATAAGAAAAGCGTGATTGTTTTGCAGTCGCGCTTTTTGGTTTTATAGAAAAATTCGATGGATTTCCTATGAAACAAATTTTATTCATTTTTTTTATTGCGAAATTGAAAAAATATGTTAATATAAACTATGTGCGACCTTTTTTGGTTTCACCCGTATTGTGTTGTAGTGGTATCGGTGCTTTTGGTACCGGCCACATGACATATTTTCATACTCAATATTTTATATTTTTAGGAGGAATTGCAAATGGCAAACAAGTGGGTCTACATGTTTAGCGAAGGTGACATGACCATGCGTAATCTTCTTGGTGGTAAGGGAGCAAACCTTGCAGAGATGACCAGTATCGGTCTTCCTGTACCGCAGGGATTCACCATTACTACAGAGGCTTGTACTCAGTACTATGAGGATGGACGCAAAATCAATGACGAAATCATGGCTCAGGCTATGGACGGCGTTGCAAAGATGGAGGAGATCAACGGTAAGAAGTTTGGTGATCTTCAGAATCCTCTGTTAGTATCTGTTCGTTCAGGTGCTAGAGCATCAATGCCCGGTATGATGGATACAATTTTGAACCTTGGATTAAATGATGAGGTAGTAGATGCAATGATCAAGGGAAATCCTGATCCTGCATTCGAGCGTTTCGTATATGATTCTTACAGACGCTTCATCCAGATGTTCTCTGATGTAGTTATGGAAGTTGGTAAGAAGTATTTCGAGCAGCTTATTGATAAGATGAAAGAGGAGAAGGGTGTTCAGTTCGATGTTGAGCTGACCGCTGCTGATCTGAAAGAGTTAGCAATTCAGTTCAAGGCTGAGTACAAGAATCAGTTGGGAACAGACTTCCCTTCAGATCCTGTAGAGCAGTTGAAGCTTGCTATCGAGGCTGTATTCCGTTCATGGGACAACCCTCGTGCAAATGTATATCGTCGTGACAATGATATCCCTTACTCATGGGGTACCGCTGTTAACGTAATGCCGATGGTATTCGGTAACTTAAATAACGAGTCTGGTACTGGTGTTGCATTTACTCGTGATCCCGCTACCGGAGAGAAGAAGCTGATGGGTGAGTTCCTGATCAATGCACAGGGTGAGGATGTTGTTGCCGGTGTTCGTACTCCCATGCCGATCGCACAGATGGAGAAGGAGTTCCCTGAGGCATATGCTGAGTTCATTAAAGTTTGCGAGACTCTTGAGAACCACTATCATGACATGCAGGATATGGAGTTCACCGTTGAGAACAAGAAGTTATTCATGCTTCAGTGCCGTAACGGAAAGAGAACAGCTCCCGCTGCATTAAAGATTGCTTGTGACCTTGTTGATGAGGGACATAAGACCGAGGAAGAGGCAGTTGCAATGATCGATCCTCGTAACCTGGATACATTGTTACATCCTCAGTTCGATGCTGCTGCACTTAAGGCTGCAACACCGATCGGAAAGGGTCTTGGTGCTTCTCCCGGAGCTGCTTGCGGTAAGGTAGTATTCACTGCTGATGACGCTGTTGAGTGGGCTGCTAAGGGCGAGAAGGTTGTTCTTGTTCGTCTTGAGACTTCTCCTGAGGATATCACAGGTATGAAGGCTGCTCAGGGTATCTTAACTGTTCGTGGTGGTATGACTTCACACGCTGCAGTAGTTGCTCGTGGTATGGGAACCTGCTGTGTATCTGGATGTGGCGATATCAACATGGATGAGGAGAACAAGAAGTTCACATTGGCAGGACAGACATTTGTTGAGGGATCAGAGATCTCTATCGATGGAACAACCGGTAACATTTACGCCGGAATCATTCCTACCGTTGATGCTCAGATCGCCGGTGAGTTCGGCCGTGTTATGGCTTGGGCTGACAAGTTCAGAACTCTTAAGGTTCGTACTAATGCTGATACACCCGCAGATGCTAAAAAAGCTCGTGAGCTTGGCGCAGAGGGTATCGGACTTTGCCGTACAGAGCATATGTTCTTCGAGGAAGACAGAATTGCTGCTTTCCGTGAGATGATTTGTGCTGATACTGTTGAGGAGCGCGAGGCTGCACTTGACAAGATTCTTCCTTATCAGCAGGGAGATTTCAAGGCTCTTTATGAGGCTCTTGAGGGATGCCCGGTTACAATCCGTTTCTTGGATCCTCCGCTTCATGAGTTTGTTCCCACTGAGGAAGATGATATTAAGAAATTGGCAGATGCACAGGGCAAGAGCGTTGAGGACATCAAGGCTATCATCGCTTCACTTCACGAGTTCAACCCTATGATGGGACATCGTGGATGCCGTCTTGCTGTTACCTATCCTGAGATTGCTAAGATGCAGACCAAGGCTGTTATCCGTGCAGCAATCGAGGTTCAGAAGGCTCATCCTGATTGGAATGTGAAGCCTGAGATTATGATTCCGTTAGTATGCGAGCTCAAAGAGCTTAAGTTCGTTAAGAAGGTTGTTGTTGAGACCGCAGACGCTGAGATCGCAGCTGCAGGCGTGAACTTAGAGTACGAGGTTGGTACAATGATCGAGATTCCTCGTGCAGCATTAACTGCTGATGAGATCGCTACCGAGGCTGATTTCTTCTGCTTCGGAACCAACGACTTAACTCAGATGACATTCGGCTTCTCTCGTGATGATGCAGGTAAGTTCTTAGATGCTTACTATGACACCAAGATCTTCGAGAACGATCCCTTCGCTAAGTTGGATCAGACCGGTGTTGGCAAGTTAATGGAGACAGCTATCAAGCTTGGTAAGCCTGTAAATCCTAAGCTTCATGTTGGTATCTGTGGAGAGCACGGTGGAGATCCTTCTTCCGTAGAGTTCTGCCACAAGATTGGTCTTGACTATGTATCATGCTCACCGTTCCGTGTGCCGATCGCAAGACTTGCTGCCGCACAGGCTGCAATTGCCAATAAGTAATTTCTATATAGAAATCAAATAAGTTTCTTAATATCACCCTCGCATTTTATGCGGGGGTGATATTTCTATTAAATTCCTGAATCTGCCCAACAAGCTAATACCATGCCATAGAGGGCAGAGAAAATCCGATAGAAATAGTCAAAAGTCTGCCCAAGAAGCCTTTTTCGTGGCGCGGTGGGCAGAGAAAATCCAAGAGAAATAGTCAAAAAGTCTGCCCAAGAAGCTTTCTCGAGGCGCGGTGGACAGAGAAAATCCAGAAAAGAAGCCAAAAAGTCTGCCCAAGAAGCCTTTCTCGTGGCGTGGTGGGCAGATAGAAAAGGAGGAAGATATCATAAAAAATAGAGCACGACATGAAATTACAGAATTGAAACAAATGCTGCGCGCTATCAACGAATACTTGAAGCATGCTCCGAAAGGTGGATTGAAGATACAGCAGAGGTTGGGAAACACATATTATTATCATCAGCAAAAAAGTGATGAAACCAGCGTGTATATCAAACATTATATTAGCAAAAAGGATGAAGAACTGGCAAAAACACTGGCTCAGAAAGGCTATTATACGAAAGTCAAGCCTGTGTTGGAAAAAAATCTGCATGCGTTGGAGGAATTAGTGAATACATATGATAAAGATGCGATTGACAGAGTATATGATACGCTCATTGATGCACGGAAAAATCTCGTGAATCCAATCAAAGTAAGTGCGAAGGAACAGCTGAGAAGATGGAATGAGGAATGCTATGAACCGTATCAAAAGTATCCGGAAAATCTCAGATATGAAACTGAAAAAGGTGAAATGGTGCGTTCAAAATCAGAAGTGATCATTGCGAATATTCTTTATCAGCACCGAAAGGATTTGTTGTATAAATATGAGCGTCCCCTGGAAGTGATGATGGGCGGAAGGGTGCAGATCATTCATCCGGATTTCACGATTCTGAATTTACATACTGGAAACATTGGTTATTGGGAGCATGCCGGTCGTATGGATGATGCCAGATATGTAAATGAATTTGTACAGAAAATGAACGCATATATCGAAAATGAGATCATACCAGGTGAAGATGTCATTGTGACTTATGAGACAATGAATCACCCGCTGAATATTCATAATGTAAAAGTGCTTGTAAAGCGATTGCTAGAAAAAATTGTTGAGGAAGGCTGTCTGCATGATTATAATTACAGAAGAGATTAGTTCGACATCGAAGAAATGCGACGATTGGAGAAAAGGCTATGCATGAAGTAAAAGCAAAAGGAATTCTTTCTGCGCAAAATGGAATGAACCTATACAGAGGCTGTACGCACGGTTGCATTTATTGTGATGCCAGAAGCACCTGTTATCAGATG
>JAQXMB010000081.1 GCA_029012425.1 bacterium
GAAGTAAGACCCCTGAAAGAGTATCAGGTAGATAGGACAGGAGTGGAAGCACAGCAATGTGTGTAGCGGACTGCCACTAATCGGTCGAGGGCTTGACCAAAAGCGGAGAAAGACGGGAGCACGGAAACGAACACAGTGAGGGAACTTGTTCACAGAGCTGTGGGAGTTGACGGGCGCGGTTTTGCGGAGCAAAATCATCGAGATGGAGCGAAGCGGAATCGAGATGACCGGCTTTCAAAAGCAAAGGTTTAATGGATCTGTGTGAAATTTTGAAGGTACACAATATTAATATTAAAGATTATTTTATGTACAGTATATGAGGGCAAATACCCTCATAATATTTATATATAGGGGATTGGTCAAATGGTATGATAGGGGTCTCCAAAACCTTTGGCGGGAGTTCGATTCTCTCATCCCCTGCTCGAAGAAAGGCTGGAATGCTTGTAAAATCAGGCGTTCCGGTCTTTTTCGTTTTTCAGAAAAAACAAAAAAGTGCTCTATTAAGCCCTGTCGAAAGATGGGGCTTAATATATTTTTACTGCCATGTATCCGTGAGAATCTGCCAGAGTCAGGTTCCGTAGGTAGAGGAATACTATGGATAAATTGCAATTGTGTGCGAAAGCCTTTCAGAAATTGCTTGAATATGAATACCATTTTATAATTGGACAAAAAAGAAAACTAAGGGAATTTTATCTGAATTTCGATAAGGCTGATTTTCATCACCTTTCCGGATTACATAAGTTGAAAGATATAGCTCAGATACAGCAAGGGCGCATTTTTTCGTTATCTGATTTGGAAAAAATGTTAGATGATAATCAGATGATTTTCAGGTATAATGAAAAAGTGAATAAGTTTTCCCTGATTTAAGCCGATTATCTTTTGGAAGGACAGTCTCAATACACATTGTTGAAAAAAGAGAAAAAGCATTTACCATCTGGAGAGATAACGATACAATACAATTGTCTCACACCGAAATTTGGACATAGTAACTGCTTCTGTGGACAATCTTGAATTTATCGAAGTAACACAGCGGCAAAAAGCAATGCATATACAGCGAAAAAAGAAGGATTATGAAGGAGAACAATATATGTTAGAAGTAGGAACAAAAGCACCGGATTTTGAACTTCCGGATCAGAATGGAAAATTGCATAAGCTTAGTGATTATGCAGGAAAAAAGGTTGTTTTGTATTTTTATCCGAAGGACAATACACCCGGATGTACAAAGCAGGCGTGTGGATTTTCAGAGCGATATCCGCAGTTTTTGGAGAAAGATGCAGTGATTCTGGGTGTGAGCAAGGATACGGTCGCTTCTCACAAAAAATTCGAGGAAAAATACGGCCTGGCCTTTCCGTTGTTGGCAGATCCGGAGCGCAGAGTGATTGAGGCCTACGATGTGTGGAAAGAGAAGAAAAACTATGGTAAGGTTTCAATGGGTGTCGTGCGCACCACATATTTGATCGATGAAAACGGCGTGATTGTCAAGGCAAACGATAAGGTAAAGGCAGCTGATGATCCGGAGAATATGCTACAGGAGTTAAGCGTATGAAGATCATTCTTTCGCCGGCCAAGAAAATGAATATGGATATGGAGAATTCAGAACCGCTGGGACTTCCGGTTTTTCTCAAACAGACAGAAGAAATCTTATTCTGGCTTCAAAATAAATCTTATGAGGAATTAAAGGCACTTTGGAAATGTAATGATAAGATTGCCCAGCAGAATGTAGCACGACTGGAGAAAATGAATCTGAGGGAACAGCTGACTCCGGCTGTGCTTGCTTACGAGGGCATTGCCTATCAGTATATGGCACCGGCTGTGTTTGAAGATGGACATTATGATTATGTGCAGGAGCATCTGCGTATCTTATCAGCGTTTTATGGCGTGCTGAAGGCAATGGATGGTGTAACACCATATCGTCTGGAGATGCAGGCAAAAGCATCGATCGGTGGAAAAAAGGATCTGTATGAGCTTTGGGGAAACAGATTGTATAAGGCAGTCAGGGATGAGAGCAGGACCATCATAAACCTTGCCTCCAAAGAATATTCAAAGTGTATTGAAAAGTATCTTGCACAGGAGGATCGCTATATTACGATTACCTTTTGCGAGAAGTCCGGGGATAAACTGGTTACAAAAGGCACTTATGCCAAAATGGCAAGAGGAGAGATGGTGCGTTACATGGCAGAGCATCAGATTGAAGACCCGATAGAAATCCGTCAATTTGATCGGCTGGGATATGTATATCGTTCAGATCTGTCCTCTGACAAGGAATATGTGTTTGAGCGTATGGCAAAACTTGAATGATAGTGAATGATAGGTTTATGAACGATTTATCGTATATGATAGTCTTACAAATACATGATAGCTAATTATTGAGTGGACATTTTCACGATGAAGGTAAAAATACCCAATAGCAATGAATCGCAAAAATAACCTGAAATCAAAGCTTAGAGGTTTTTTTGAGGCGGGTGTCAAAGCTTTGGGTACAAAAGAAAGTATTGAAAAACAAAACATTAATGTGTATAATATATAAGGGTGAAAAACCTCATATATTATTGATATAGGGGATTGGTCAAATGGTATGATAGGGGTCTCCAAAACCTTTGGCGGGAGTTCGATTCTCTCATCCCCTGCTCGAAGAACAGCCGGAACGCTTGAAAAATCAGGTGTTTCGGCTGTTTGTATTTCCGAACAAAAGTAAAAAGACCACACAAAGACCATCTGTTTCGGCAAGGAAAAGCATCGCTGACTTATCGGAACATAATATCATTTTGTGGTTGGTGAAAAATAGGAGGGGATTAATCCCCTCCCGGTCCGTCCTTTCTTGGGCGTGATGATTCCGGCAACGGTTCAGCCGGCTTTACAGCAGCTTTACTGCCGGGCAGGTCAACATCCGGAATGTTTCCGTCATCATAAGCGCAAGCCGCATGGCCGTTTGGAGTCGTTTGGATTTCAGAATATGAGTTTGATTTCGGTTTCATAGTGTGCATCTCCTTTTTTTGATAGAATGTGTAGGAACGAAGAAATTATGTAAGGTATTTGGTGTAAGCGAGCCGTACAGTGTATGCATAGCTGTGAAGTGCTGTGGTTATCCTGTTTCACAGCTTTTGGAATGTATAAAAGAATAGATGATATTTTATGGAGAAATGCAACATGATTGAGTTAAAACAAGTGAGTAAATCATATGGTGAAGATGTAATCTTTGAAGATGTAAACCTGAAATTGGAGGAAGGAACTGTTACTTGCTTTATTGGAAATAACGGACACGGAAAAA
>JAQXMB010000082.1 GCA_029012425.1 bacterium
CCCTGTGCTCCGGATGCCTTGGTAATGAGTATTTTTGCATGTTTTTCTCGAAACATTGCCGCATTTAATTCCACAGAAAAAGGTCCCTGCATCCCGATTAACTGCCCGGCTCCAATTCCTGCTTCCTCACAGCATGCAATGCTTTCCTTAGACGGAAGTACACGGACAATCAAACGGCCTTTCTCACTGATTTCGCCGGCAAGCGCTCGCAGTTCCTTGCTTCCGGTCGAAACAAAAATTGTACCCTTCAGCGTCTCGGCAAGCTGTCCTGCCTGCGTGGCAGAGCCCACAAAATGTACTTTTTCATAGTTTTCAATCACAGCTTCCCGTGGCTTTGCGTCTCTTGCAAGACGAACTACTTTCATGCCAATCTCCTGGCACGCTTTTTTCACAGTCTGTGAAACGACACTTGCATAAGGATGTGTAGCATCAATAATAAGCTCCGGTTGTTCGTCCATCAAAAACTGTTTCATCCGCGCTTCGTCCATTCGTCCGGTATGAACACGAAGATATTCGCTTGAAGCTAACAGCTGTTCTCCATATTCTGTTGCCACTGAGACGGTTACAGCTACATGCTTCTCAGCCAGTTCTTCTGCCAACTGACGCCCCTCACTCGTACCGCCGAATATGACAATTTTTCTCATAATCGATATCCTCTCGGTGTCACCAGTTTATCCCCGGAAATCATCGTCTGGGAATTGCCAATGAACACGGTAGTAAACATATTTACACTCGTATTACGAAGTGCTTCTAATGTAAGTACCTGCGCCTGCTCACCGTTCCTTCCGATGGACTCAACCAGACCGCAGGCTGTTTCCGGTGATGCATGCTCTAAAAGAATATCACACGCCCGCATCAAATAATCGCTTCGCGCTTTGCTTGACGGATTGTACAGTACTATCACATAGTCTCCCTCCGCAGCGAGCCGCAGTCTCTTTTCAATCTTCTCCCATGGAGTAAGTCTGTCACTCAGGCTGATCACTGCAAAATCATGCATAAGCGGCGCTCCGAGACGCGCTGCACCTGACATAGCGGCAGTCACACCTGCAATCACTTCGACTTCCACTTCCGGATATTCTTCTGCCAACTGCAAAATCAATCCACTCATTCCATAAACACCGGCATCCCCGCTGCAGATCATTGCAACCGTCGTTCCCTCATTTGCTCTTCTAAGGGCCTCTTTGCAACGCTCTGTTTCCTGCGTCATCGGCGTAGTATAATACTCCTTATCCGGATAATCATCCTTGATCAAATCAACATATACATGATATCCGACGATCAGCCCGCTCTGCTCGATTGCGCTTTGCGCCTCAAGTGTCATGCCGCTTCGTTTTCCCGGTCCTATTCCAATTACATAAAGCAGTTTCATTTGATTCCCTCCCGGTATCCGGTTGTAAAGGTCGGGTCATACAGCTTAGAGCGCGCATAATCACAGCTGCTGACAACCTTTCCCACGATGATCAGTGCCATTCGGTTGATTCCATTTTCCTCTGCGGTCTTAGCTAATGACCCCACTGTGCAGGTAAAGCATTGTTCATCCGGCCACGATGCTTTGTAGACAATTGCGGCGGGCGTATCTGCCTCATAACCGCCCTTCATCAGACGCTGTGATAATTGCTCCAGTTGCCCGGCACTCAAAAAAATGACCATCGTCGACTGATGCCTAGCAAAGGCTTCAATCGCTTCCGTTTCCGGAACCGGAGTGCGACCTTCCATTCTTGTAATAATCACACTCTGGGAAACCTCCGGCAGGGTATACTCCAACTGCAAGGCAGCCGCTGCTGCCTGAAAGGAACTGACTCCCGGTGTGTTATCAAACGCGATACCTTTTTCACGAAGAAGATCCATCTGCTCCGTGATTGCTCCGTACAGGCAGGGATCTCCGGTATGAAGCCGGACAACTTCCTTATTTTCTCTCTCTGCCTGCTCCATCACAGCGATAACTTCCTCAAGTGTCATGCGAGCACTGTCAAAAACCTTACAAGTTTCTTTTTTATATGAGAGTAATTCCGGATTCACAAGAGAACCGGTATAAATGATCACATCTGCCTCTTCAAGCATGTGCATTCCTCTGACTGTGATCAAATCGACTGCGCCGCTTCCTGCTCCGACAAAATGAACCATCTATTTCTTCTCCTTTGCAATAATCAGTGAATAATAACTTGCATCATCCGGTATGTCCTGTACCGTATTGTAAACCTTTTGGTTTGCCATTCCGCAGTTTTCCACCATGCGAATGTCATGCCCGCTCAAAAGCAGTTCTTCCCTCACCCGGGGCATCCGGCTGGCTGCTTTCATAAGTATCTTGGTTCCCGGAAGCTTCATCGCATCCGATATTCCATAGACAGAAGGAACGATATGAATTGGCGTATCGCGAAGAGCAATTTCCTGATTCAGCACCGCGCTTGCTGCAAGAAACGATGCGATTCCACTTACAATCTTCGTCTCATAACCGGCTTTTGCAACGCGCTCGTGCAGATACATATAGGTCGAATAGACGGTCGGATCACCCAAGGTCAAAAACGCAATACTTTTTCCCTGATCTAATACTTCTGTGAGCGCCTTTTCTCCTTCTTTATGACATTGTTCCAGATATTCCAAGTCTCTTGTCATGGGCATTGAAATACATACGATTTCTTTTTGATCAATCTGCGGGATTGCGGCTTTCGCAATTGAATATGCCACACAATCCTCGCGACTTTTTGACGGGATTGCAATCACATCACATTCCTTTATTACTCGTACTGCCTTTAAGGTCAGTTCCTCCGGGTCTCCCGGTCCAACCCCGACACCATACAATATTGCTGTCATCAAATCTGATACTCCCTGCTTTCTTCATATTCGGTAACTCTTCCGTACCACATTCGCAAAATCGCGGTTTCACAACCTTCCTGCTGATCATGCCTGCAATGATTCCGGTTGCCACTCAGCTGTGTGGAAGCTCCCCCAGTCCGGTAGAAAACATTACAACCTGAACCTGAAGCTTCCCTTTTACCCGATGAGCGAGATACTCATCTGTCCGCTCGTAAACCTTTTGCATCACAATTTCCAAATAACCCTGCTTTTTCAGCTTCACTAATGCATCCTCCGTCGTCGCACAATCTGTCAATTCCTGTAACCGTTCAATCGGTACACCGGCACGCACCCCATGCGCCATGAGAAGATCCATTCTCGCATCTGCGACTTTTGAATGCGTATTAAAAATCCCTCCGGAAAGCTTGATGAATTTCCCGATATGTCCTACCAATAACACCTTTTCATATCCGATTTCTACTGCAAAATCCAGAGCGTCGCCAACAAAATTGGAGCATTTGACTGCTGCTTCGATATCATGGCCCATATGCTCTAAAAAGTCCAGACCGAAGTTGCCCGGAACAATCGTAACCTCACGGTTTCCTTCCGCATATCGCACGGACAACTCTGCATGAATCGTCTGCTTTAACGCCTCTTCACTCATAGGCTCTACAATTCCGCTTGTGCCGAGAATCGAAATACCTCCCACGATGCCAAGTCGCGGATTAAAAGTCTGCTCTGCCAGCGCAACGCCCTCCGGAATCTCGATCATGATTCGAATTCCCCGGTTGCTGCCATGTTCCCGTCTCACACGCTCCACTTCCCGGATAATCATTTCTCTTGGAATATGATTGATTGCTGCCGCGCCAACCGGCTGATCCAGCCCCGGTCTTGTCACCCGTCCGACACCGGTTCCGCCATCCACAGTAATGGCATCACCGATATCCCAACTTGCTAATGCATATACTTCAATACCATCTGTCACATCCGGGTCATCTCCGGCATCCTTTTTTACACTGCATCGCACAGACCCTTCGGAGCGCTCGATATCCAGAATATCCAGCAACAGTTCAATTCCTTTTGGAGTCATCAAACGAACCGCCGCGACATCTTTTTCATCAAACAACATCTGCGTTGCTGCACTTGCCGCTGCAGCTGCACAGCTTCCCGTTGTATATCCGTACCGAAGGCCTTCTCTGTTGGTCGGTAATTTCATTGACATGTTGTTATCCTCAAAAATTCATTTCCTTCACAAACCGCTCGTTAAAGGTCGGATCCTGTGCAAGCACAATTTCTTCTGAAATACTTCTGACCCGCTCCATTCGTCCGAAAGCATCCGGATCAATCAGGGCAAGTCTTGCGCCTTTGATGCTTGTATTTCCGACACTAACCATTTGTGCCGCACATTCCGAAGGAAGCATTCCGATTTCTGCGATACTCTCCGGGCACATTCCCGCTCCAAATCCACCGGCAATATACACCCTTGCAATATCATCTGCCCGTACTTGTGCCTTTTCCATTAGCAGTTCAATACCGGCACGGATTGCCGCCTTCGCAAGCTGCAGCTGTCTGATGTCTGCCTGAGTAAGTACAATCGGCTTTCCATCCGCCCGTTTTGCCACTTGATATTCCTCGCCGGCACCCACCAATCTTCCGGTGTCATCGATCTGACCATTCTTGTGAAGAATGCTGACTAAATCTAACAATCCACTTCCACAGATTCCGATCGGCACACGGTTGTCTATCGTCTGAATCCGAAGTGATTGATTAACAAATGAGCATCCGCTGATTGCCCCCGGCACACTAGGCACACCGCAACAAATGCCACAACCTTCAAATGCAGGTCCGGCCGCTGTACTCGCCACAAAAAGCCTTTCCCGATTGCCAAGTGCCATCTCACCATTTGTTCCGGCATCAATAAAAAGTGTCAGTTCATCACTCCTGTCCATATTCTGTGCCAGGATTCCGGCCACGATATCTCCGCCGACAAAAGTGCTGATCGCCGGCAGGATCATCACCTGACAGTCAAGTTCTGTTTTCGGAAGCAGCTTCTTTACCGAAATCTCGATACGATCTGTATTCACCGGAGTAAACGGTGATTTCCCAAGCGATTCACACGAATAACCCATCAAAAGATGCACCATCGTGACATTGGCTCCAATCGCGATACCTTTTACTTCATCCGGTGTAATTTCATTTGTACTGCAAAGCTCGTCAATCAGACGGTTCAGCGCCTCCTTAATGAGTGTTTCAAGCACCGCTTGCTGTCCTCCGTCAACAGCTGCCTGAATGCGGGTCAACACATCCGCTCCATGAATCCGCTGCGGGTTCGTCGCTGTCATATGTGCAAATACATCCCCTTCCTGCAAGGAAAATATTTCTGCTGCAAGGGTCGTCGTTCCAATGTCAATTGCAATTCCATACGGCGGTGCCGGTTTTTCATTCTGCTGCGCGTGCTCCTCCGCAACCGCTTGGATTTTTCGCTCTCTCAGTTTCGGAATGCGTATGCGAAGATTCCCAGTCACCCGGACGGTACAGGCCAGCCGCATTCCCGCTGCCAGCTCATCCTCTGAAAGATGCCGGCGATCTTCCATGGTAATATCTGATTCACCACTTATTATCTGAATCTTACACAACCCGCATGTTCCACTCCCACCGCAGGAGGCTGTGATTGCAATTCCATTCCTTTTGAGCACCGAAAGCAGTTGTTCACCGGTCTCACTGGCGATTTTTTTCCCCATATTTTCAACAAGAATTGTTACTGCTTTCTTCATTCTCTCTCTCCTCGTTGGACAGTTTAAGCTGTTACAGCTCGTACAGTCATGCTCTGCCTCAAAGCATCCGGCATCTGAGGTCAGCTCGAACACAAGCGTCATTGATTTCGACGGCGTAAGTATGTGCGCATCATTACAGCTTACACCTATCTGACTACCTGAAATTTGTTTGCAGATATCAGACTGTTCTTCCAATGGCAGTTCGTTTCCGATTTCAAGACGCCTTGCCACTCCAACCTTTCGCTGCTCACACAACTCCCGTAACACCTGCATCACATGACGCTCCATGGAATAAAGCCATGCATCCAGAAACACACTACCCGCCAATGACTGAAGCAGATCATCTTCTTTCTTCAAAGCGCTTAAGCCAACATCCGCTTCCTCTCCAAGGGTAATAATTACCGCACAATGCTTTTTTTCACTGCCAAATGCAATCAGCGCCTTTGGTTTCACACACTGCCCAAACATTTTACAAAATCTGTCAAAATACTTCTCTAAGGTTTCAAGCAACACTGCACTTGTCATTTGATTGTTCGCCCGAAGCTGACTTAGATAATCGGAACGAATCGGCAGTCCAAACCCTTTATCTACAATGATACATTCATAGTTTTTATCAAAAATAAGCTCACTCATACGACCTATTTTACCATAATGAACATCGGCTGCGACATATTTTTTCGCGATGCACAAGCATGATACTAGGAAACCGACTCCTCGCCCGATCGCTCCGTCCATTTTTTGCGTTCGACAAACCTGCCCAGAAAAAATGCAACGACAAATGTACCGATTCCTGTCTGTACACAAAATAGTAAACTCTCCAGTTCACCCGGAAGCTCTCCGCCAAGAAAGCTTTCCATCACAGGTGTAAACCAAGGCTCATATTCCTCGCCAGAAATCTCCTCAACCATAACAGACCCCGCATCATCCGATCCGCCAAACTCTGCTCCCCGCTGTAAAAAGAGCGGAAGAATCACAATTGCCAATGCAACAATTACAAGTACAATCACCAATTTTCTATCTTTACCCATTGTCTAAACCTCCTTCATAAAACCAATCTGCTTTAATTCCGGTTTTGCATAGTTTTCCAACGCGATCACAACAATTACCGTTAAGATTCCTTCCACAATCGCAAGCGGAACCTGTGTCGGTGCAAAAATGCCAAGAAACTTTACCGCAGATGCCATCACACCACCCTCAGCACTCGGATAGGCAAGCGCAAGCTGAACGGAAGTCACGCAATAGGTAAACAGATCTCCGAGCGCTGCTGCAATAAACACACTGATTCTCCGATTGATCTTTGCCTTCTTAAGCAGCATGTATAACAGATAAGAAAAAATGGGACCTGCAATCGCCATGGAAAAACAGTTTGCTCCGAGTGTCGTCAATCCACCGTGTGCAAGTAATATTGCCTGAAAGATCAGTACAATCAGTCCCAGCACACTCACGGTCGTCGGCCCGAACAATATGGCACCAAGTCCTGTTCCCGTCATATGCGAACAGCTTCCTGTCACAGACGGGATTTTCAGAGATGATACAATAAATACAAATGCTCCACACATAGCAATAATCACCATAGATTTACGATTCGCAGCAATGCTCTTTTTCATACTCATAAATCCAAGTACTAAAAATGGAATACATACTGCTCCCCATAAAACACAGTGTCCTCCGGGTAAATATCCCTCCATGACATGCATCGCCTTTGCCGGGTCTGCTGCTGTCAAAACAGCTGCAAACACAATTGTAAAGAAGATCACTCCTTTTTGTTTCTTTGTGTAATTTTTCATCTTTCTCCTCCTCTATGATTTTTTATATACTCCCCGGGTGTTCGGGGGAATACTCCAGACTCAAGTAACCCTTTTTCTTTCAGATACTCCGTCATCTCAAGCATGATCGGTTTTTTCAGGCTCGCTTTCTGTAATAGCTCATCGTTTAAAAATACAGTGACCGGATCTCCCACTGCCAGAATATGACCATCGCATAAGACAATCATCCAATCCGCCCATCGATAAGCAAAATCCACATCATGGGTGGAAATCATAATTGTTTTTCGCTCCTGCCACAAGCGCTCCAATACATCCTCAAGCATGCTTTGGTTTTTTCCATCCAGTGCAGCAGTCGGTTCATCCATCAAAATAATATCCGATTTCATTGCCAAAACATCTGCGATACTGACTCTCTTCTTTTCTCCGCCGCTTAAATAATGCGGTGGACGATCCTTAAATCCGGTCAGATTCATATAGGCAAGTGCCTCATCCGTTCTTGCCCGCACTTCAGCGATTGGAAGCTTCAGGTTCATCGGTCCAAAGGATACTTCCCCTAAAACTGTCGATGCGATCATCTGGTCATCCGCTTCCTGAAATACGATTCCAACCGTCTGTCGAAGCAACTTTCGATTCTTTTTTTCAATCGTTGTCCCCTTACAGGTGATTACACCACAATCCGGTGTCAATACGCCGTTCATAGTAAGAAATAATGTGGATTTGCCGGCACCGTTCGGTCCCACAACCGCAATTCGCTGTCCTGCATAGATATCAAGCGATACATCAGCAAGTGCGACTGTTCCGTCATCATATGTATATGTTATGTTGTTAAGGCTTAACAGACATTCCGTATCAATGCTCATCTTCTCCTCCTCTCATGCAATCCCCTTTTTCCCTCTGCTGCCAATTTGTTTTCGTCACGCTTATGATCGCGGTGGCTTATCTGACCGCGAGAAAAACTAATAGTACTCCAAAGTAACAGACGCCAAATACCGCCTGTCCTACCGTCACCGGATGCTCCTCCTGCAAAAAATGCAGCCCTCCGTCATAACAGCGCGCCTCCATTGCTTCATAATATCGATTTGCTTTTTTTAAAGACACAAGAAACAGATTTCCAAGCATCTGACCAAAGGTGCGAAGACTCTTTCGCAACCCACCATAGCCCAGCCTTGACTCTGCTGCATGTCTCATGCGCACAGTTGTGTCCATCAGTACAAAAATATAACGATAAATCAGGTGCATCAGTTCAATGAGCAACGAAGGAAGATGCAGTTTTTCCAATACACCTAATATTTCAGACACACTTGTGGAGAGTGTCACCAGATATAAGGCACTTACCGCAGCAAGCGCCTTGCCGGTTACATGAACGGCAAGACTCACGCTTTGTCGGGTAAACATCAGATACCATGACCCAATCGCAAGCTTATGGATTGCCAGCGGCTCCCGCGCAACCTCCACCGCGATTGTAAGCGCTCCCAGCAGCAGAAAAATAAGCGGTATGGAGAGTAATCTCACATACACATGGACGGATAGTCGTCCAACGCACACCGTCAACGCGCTCATGCTAAGAAATACCCACGCAAATATCCACAATCGATTCGCCGCTACGGTAAACACAAGCGTTCCAATGCCAAGCACCAGTTTAAATGCGGCATTCCAATTCCTCATATTCGATGTGTATGCATAATAGTCAATGGAGTTTGCCCCCATATGCGAATGCCGATGCCTTTTTTGCGTGTTCCACATAAATGTCACGAATTCCTTTCAATTCACCCAGACCAACGAGATTTACAACCACCTCATAGCCTGTCTTTTCCAGCTTTTCTTTCCAGCTTTCTTCGTCGTCTCCCGACATATCGTTGTGGGCATGGTCTCCTGCCACAAGCATAAACGGCTGCAACACAATTCTTTTGTAATCCAGGCCATCAATTCTGTGAAGCACTGCCTCCAAATCCGGCAATGCCTCAACGGTTCCGACAAATACCTGTTGATATCCCATCCGATGAAAGATGTCATCCAGTCTCTGATAACAGTCATTTGCCCGGTGCGCACTGCCGTGCCCCATCAGAAACAGTGCCGTTTTTTCATTCGCAACCTCCGACATAGTTCCCATCAGTGCTGTAACAGCCTTTTCATAGTCATTCTCATCTGCCAGTAATACCTTTCCAATGGCTATGTTTTGGAAATGCTGTGCAGCCGCCTGAACCTCATCCTTCATCCTATGATTTTCAATTCCATCAATCACATGTGTCGGTTGTACCAACACATCCTCCATGCCATCCGCAATCATCTGTTGCAATGCCTCTGCAACCGAAGGGATTGTCAGCTTCTCCTCCTGCTCAATTTTCTTTCGGATAATTCCGCTCGTATACGCGTGGTAAAACTTACGCTCCGGAAATTGCTGCCGCAAATCACTTTCCAGCGTCTCAATCGTGATTTTTCTGTTTTCCTTGTAGCTGGTGCCAAAGCTGACAACAAGCAACGCCTTCTTCATAGTTTGTCACCTCTTCTTAAATGCAATAACAATTTTTCATTCTAAAAGGGGAGCATCTGTCAGCAGACAGACTCTCCCCTCGAAATTCCTGCAATCCAAAATTGGATGATTCCTCATTTGCACATTTACTTTCGATGGAAGTATCATGAACAATTTCCAAGCAGGTATCTGGCTTAACGGCATACGCCGTCTCACAGTGACCGGATCGCGCAGGACTCTCACCTGCTTCCCTTTGAAACTATCCCGCCGGACCAGCTAATCGTTCGCCCGACTCAAGTCACTTGGAAACTCTTTTTTACTATTTCTTTAAAAACTGCTGTTCAAATGCTTCAACCGGCATCGGTTTCGCATAGTAATAACCCTGAAAGATATCACAGCCGGCAGTGCGCAGGAAATCTGCATGCTCCTGCGTCTCAACACCCTCGGTAATTACCTGCATATTCAGCTGCTTTGCCAGATTGATAATCGTCTTAAGAATGCTTCGACTGCGAATCTCATCATCACTTTTTCGTAGGAATGCCATGTCAATTTTGAGCACATCCACACGAATATCTTTTAACATATTCAGCGATGAATATCCACTTCCAAAATCATCCATTTCAACAATAAATCCTGCTTTCCGAAGCTTTTCAATCAGCTCAAGCTGTTTGGGAAGCTCTGTCATCATTGCTGTTTCTGTAATTTCCAGTTTCAGGTTCGCCGGTGAAATCTCATACTTTTCTACCAGCTGCGTAATCTCCTTATACACATCTGCAAAAAAGAAATCCTTCGGTGAAATATTTACCGAGATATACCGCTCAGGATATCCCTCTGCCTTCCATTCACGAAGTTGTCTGCAGGCATGTTCCCATATATATCGATCGAGCTGAACAATCATACCATTTTGCTCGAAAAGCCCGATAAATGCTCCAGGCATCAGCATTCCCCGCAGCGGATGATTCCAACGGACTAACGCCTCTCCGCCAATACATCTTCCATCCGCATAAACCTGCGGTTGAATGTACATCTCGAAGTCCTCATCTAAAATCGCCTGTTCAAAGTCTGCAAGCAGAAGCTGCTCATTGAGCATTGTCCTTCGAAGCTGTTCATCGTAATATGCGACATGCTTATTGTAATCACCTTTAATAGTATCAATTGCCATAAAAGCACGATCACACATCACAGAAACCGGAATATCAGGCTCTGTAATCTCATATACACCAACATACACCTGAAGAGGGAATGAGACATCTTTTGCAATCTTCATGACCTCCGCCGGTCCGTCAATGAATTTTACCTCTCTAAAATCGCGTTTTTT
Organism: bacterium; assembly: GCA_029012425.1. Lineage (GTDB taxonomy): Bacteria > Bacillota > Clostridia > Lachnospirales > Lachnospiraceae > W0P33-017. Next base: position 11,122 of record JAQXMB010000082.1, read on the forward strand.
CATGAACAGTGCAAAGCGGTCATTTACAAGTCGCCCGTATATCTCACCCGGTATGGTCTGCTCTCGCAGCGCCTGTGCAATATCTTTAAGCAGCTGGTCCGCAGCCTGAGTTCCAAATACATCATTGACCATTTTAAAATCGCGAATATCCGAACAAATCATCAGATACCGTTCATTGCTATGAACACGCAGACAATGCTGCACCTGCTCATAAAAATACTCTCTGTTATACAGCCCGGTCAAATGGTCATGGTTTGCTGCAAATCGCTCCTCTAACAGCGTATTTACTTCTTCGGTTCGATTCTGAATGGTCAGATAACTTCCTTGAAAAACACCCTTTGAATCGCGAAGATACTGGTATTTTACCTTCAGATACTGTTTTTCTCCACCCTCTTCCGGGAGCACCGTCCAATCATAGATAAACTCCTGATCACGCGTCTGGTAATGCCTTCTGCACCAGTCATCAAAACGATCCGGAAATTCTTCCGCACGAAGCGCATCCAGATGTAACATGGTCTTCACACAATCATTTGCATAAATTGCATTGCCATCGATATCGGCAATAATCACTCCATCCTGTAGCTCATCCACCATCATGGCAAGTGTATTGCTGACAAGCATCTTTGGCACATGCTCCATCGAATAATAGTAGAGCACGATTGCGGCAATTGGGAAACAGATTACCATCGGATCAATCAACTGTCCGGAAAAAACCGCAATTGCATCCACGACAACAACTGCCATCGTAATCAGTAAAATACTGGAATAACGAACACGATAGATTTCTGTTGATTCATATATTTTTCGAATCAGAATCAGTGCATAGCCTATCACCAAAATATAGGAGATTATCAAATGAATATTAAACGGCCAAAGACCTGTATATCCCCAGAATAATTCACCATTTCGGTCAATTGAATACAAATGATATGCATGTCCCCAAAGCGGATTGAGTATCAGGCTGACGGAATCCATACCACAGACAAGAATTGCTGTTACCGTCAGTTCTTTTTTATTAAAATAATACCCACAATATTCATTTGCAAACCAGGCAAGCATCAAAACGAGCCAGTCAATCGATGCAAAATAGATACTGTATGCAATATCAGCCACAAGTTCATGGTAAGTAAGAATCTGAACAAAGCTTGCACCGACTGTCACGATACTTGACCCCAGCACACCAATGATATGCCTTGATATTTTTTTCTCAGAACGAGTCGCCCGTATGATGCATACGGTTAAACAGATCATAATCAGTGCATACACAATTGCTAATAATAATTTCATGAAAAACTCCATTATTTTCTGTATTCATTGAAACGATACAAATATATGAATATTGTATCAGACAGGCCCGGTTTTGTCCATGCTTCATTGCGCATCAATCACACCTCATCCCGATAGGAACATCCATTTCGCATACGCGCATGAAACCCGTTTCCGCTGTCCCATGGTCTGCACATGCCCTCCACGCTCTCCCATGAAAAGCAGATTTCCTGATCCTGATGATTTCTACACCGCTCCACACCGGAATTACAATCCAATACAGAAAAATGATATCCTTCGCGAAGGCAATGCTCCATGATCTCATAGGTCATTCCTTCGTCGTATAAATGATAAAAATAGTCCTTGTATACGCGGGCGCTGTCTCCGGGAAATAATCGCTCAAGCGCATCCCAATTGTGCGCAGTCAGATGCAGCTCAATCATGTCCAGATGACAGATTCCCACCGCTTCAAGCATTGGCAAATGCTCGATGATTGCCTCTTTGTTCGGCGGGTAAGCAGGCTCCTCAACTGTAACGATAAATCCCATCTCTTTTGCAAGCTTCATGTGCTCATACACCTGGTCTGAGAAATTGCTTGCCGACCAATGAAAGCGAAGCTCATTGACGCCCATTGCCTGTACACGCCGAAGCATCGGTTCATCCGCAAGGATTCCGTTTGTATACAGATAGGTATACGGGTGAATGTTTTTCCGATAAATCAAAGGATAAATCTGTGCCGCATACTTTTCAAACACATCGATATACAAAAGTGTCTCCCCGGATGAGCACATCGACAAAATCGCCGGACGATATTTATCGAACTCCTTTAACTTATAGAGATGAAACTCCAACTCCTTTTGTTGTTGCTGCTCGGTTAAGAGCTGCTCTTCCCGTGAAGGATTATAATAACAATAGGGACACTTGCACATGCATTGTGTCCCATGAAATAAGTGAATTGCCTGCTCGCCTGTATAGCAGGCGCGACATCCAAAGGAGATGTCTCCGGTGTGAAAACAATGACCGTTGGCATGTCGCTTTGCTCCAAGCGCAAGCAATTCTTTTTGTCTGATAAATTTTTCTTCCAGTATTTCCTGATAGGGAACGACTCGCATCTATACGCTCCTTGCTATTCATTCGACAAGTGAAGTACGCGCTCCTGAATCTCCTGTGTACGACCCTGGTTCCAGAACTGTGTTCCGATATAACCACAGGTTCTTCTGGCTACAAACAGTGTTTCCTGATCACGGTTCTTGCAGTTGGGGCATTCCCATACAAGCTTTCCGGTGTCGTCTTTTACAATTTTGATTTCACCGTCATAACCGCAGGCTTCGCAGTAATCACTCTTCGTATTCAGCTCCGCATACATAATGTTATCATAGATGTACTTCATAACATCAAGCACAGCTGTAATGTTGTGCTGTAAATCCGGCACCTCGATATAGCTGATTGCACCACCGGGTGAAAGCTTTTGGAAATCTGCTTCAAACTTCAATTTTGAGAATGCATCGATTTTCTCCGTCACATGTACATGGTAACTGTTGGTAATATAATTTTTGTCCGTAACGCCGGGAATAATCCCGTGTCTTCTCTGGAGACATTTCGCAAACTTGTAGGTAGTGCTCTCCATCGGCGTACCATATACAGAGTAGCTGATATTCTCCTGTGCTTTCCACTCCGCACATTTGTCATTCAGCTTCTGCATAACTGCCAGCGCGAACGGCTTCGCCTCCGGGGCGGTATGGCTCTTCCCTGTCATGCGCACACACATCTCATACAATCCTGCATACCCAAGTGAAATGGTTGAATATCCGCCGTAAAGAAGCTTATCAATCACCTCACCCTTTTTGAGTCTCGCAAGAGCTCCGTTCTGCCATAAAATCGGAGCAACATCAGAAGGAGTTCCGAGCAATCGCTCATGTCTGCAACGAAGCGCTCTGTGGCACAGCTCTAAGCGCTCCTCCAAAAGCTTCCAGAACTCGTCCATGTCACCGTTCGATGAACACGCCACATCCACCAGATTGATGGTTACAACACCCTGATTAAATCGTCCGTAGAACTTATAGCTTCCATCCTCGTTGCGCTGGCTTTCCTCAACAGTCAGGAAGGAACGACAACCCATGCAGGTATAAACAGCTCCTTTTTTGAGCTCTCTCATCATCTTTGCTGAAATATAATCCGGAACCAATCGTTTTGCGGAACACCTTGCCGCCAACTCGGTAAGCGCCCAATATTTTGAATCCTCATGGATATTATCCTCGTCGAGTACATAGATAAGCTTCGGGAATGCCGGAGTAATCCATACACCCTTTTCATTTTTGACACCCTGCATACGCTGCTTTAATGTCTCTTCAATAATCAGCGCAAGATCATCTCTCAAGCGTC
>JAQXMB010000083.1 GCA_029012425.1 bacterium
TGATCACCTGTTTGTTGAGGTGGATCGTGCATACAAGGATGGAGCAAATATCCTTATTTTATCTGACAGAGGTGTGGATGAAAACCATGTGGCGATTCCGTCACTTCTTTGTGTGGCAGCAGTACATAACCATCTGGTTACAACGAAAAAATGTATGGCCATGTCACTCATTTTAGAGACCGGTGAGCCGAGAGGCGTGCATCATTTTGCAACACTGCTTGGATTTGGTGCCTGCGCCGTGAATCCTTATCTGGCACATGCTTCGATTAAGGAACTGATTGACGAGGGACTGCTTGACAAGGATTATTATGCAGCAGTTGATGACTATGATCATGCGATTATTTCAGGTATCGTAAAGATTGCGTCCAAGATGGGAATCTCAACGATCCAGTCTTATCAGGGCAGTCGCATTTTTGAGGCGATGGGTATTCATGAGAGCGTGATCAACAAATATTTTGCAGGAACGGTGTCACGAATCGGTGGTATCACAATTGAGGATATCGCAAAATATACGGATCAGCAGCATACAAAGGCATTTGATCCGCTCGGACTTGAGACGGATCAGACGATTGATTCCATGGGACGCCACAAGATGAGAGCGCAGGGTGAATCTCACAGATACAATCCGAAAACCATCCATATGCTCCAGTCTGCAACCAGAGAGGGCGATTACGGGAAATTTAAGCAGTATACCGCAATGGTTGACGCAGAGCAGACCGGATACATCCGAAGCCTGATGGACTTTAATTACCCCGCGCAGGGTGTCAGCCTTGATGAGGTTGAAAGCGCACGCTCCATCGTAAAACGATTCAAAACCGGTGCGATGTCTTACGGTTCCATCTCAGAGGAAGCACATGAGACGCTTGCAATCGCAATGAATCGTCTGCACGGAAAGAGTAATTCCGGTGAGGGTGGTGAAAGCGATGAGAGAATCTTAAGCGCCGGAACCGCAAATGACAGAAGCTCTGCAATTAAACAGGTGGCAAGCGGAAGATTTGGCGTTACGAGCAAGTATCTTGTCAGCGCCAAGGAAATTCAGATTAAGCTTGCACAGGGAGCAAAGCCCGGTGAAGGCGGACATCTTCCCGGAAAGAAGGTATACCCCTGGATTGCAAAGACCAGACATTCCACACCCGGTGTGAGTCTGATCTCACCGCCGCCTCATCATGATATTTATTCGATTGAGGATTTGGCGCAGCTGATTTTTGATTTAAAGAATGCCAATAAGAATGCAAGAATTTCCGTAAAGCTTGTTTCGGAAACCGGTGTAGGAACAATTGCAGCCGGTGTTGCAAAAGCAGGTGCGGGAGTCATCCTGATTTCCGGTTACGACGGAGGTACGGGAGCAGCTCCGCTTAGTTCGATTCATAATGCAGGTCTTCCCTGGGAGCTCGGTCTTGCTGAGACACATCAGACACTGATCCAGAATGGTCTTAGAAACCGTGTCATCATTGAGACAGACGGTAAGCTGATGAGTGGAAAAGATGTGGCAATTGCCGCAATCCTTGGTGCAGAGGAATTCGGATTTGCGACAGCTCCGCTTGTAACCTTGGGATGCGCAATGATGAGAGTATGTAATCAGGATACCTGTCCGTTTGGTGTTGCGACACAGAATCCGAAGCTTAGAAAGCAGTTTGCCGGAAAACCTGAATATGTTGAAAACTTTATGCTTTTCATCGCAGAAGAGCTCAGAGAGTATATGGCAAAGCTCGGTGTCAGAAGTGTTGATGAATTGGTTGGCAGAACCGATCTTATCAAAAAGAAAGAGAATCTTACAGGTGTTAAGGCACAGATTGATCTTAGCAGAATTATTGATACCAAGCTTACAGAGGCTTGTGCATATGATGAGAAGATGCAATATGATTTTGAGCTTTCATCAAGAAAAGATCAGAAGCTGTTAGATACAGATAAGTCACTGATGATGGCAATCAAGTCCGGAAAGCCCAAGACGCTTGAAACACAGATTACGAATACTGACAGAACCTTTGGTACGCTGATTGGTGCCGAGATTACCAGAATCCATCCGGAAGGACTTGCGGAAGATACGATTACCATCGATTGTAAGGGCGCGGGCGGACAGAGCTTCGGTGCGTTCATCCCGGCGGGATTGACACTAAACCTTACCGGTGACAGCAATGATTACTTTGGAAAAGGTTTATCCGGTGGAAAGCTGATTTTGAGAGCACCGGAAAATGCCGGATACGATGCTGAGAAGAATATTATTGTCGGTAATGTTGCGCTGTATGGAGCAACCAGTGGAGAAGCTTACATCGCCGGAATGGCCGGTGAGCGCTTCTGCGTCAGAAACTCCGGAGCAAAGACGGTTGTTGAGGGTGTCGGTGAGCATGGCTGCGAGTATATGACAGGTGGTCTTGCCGTAGTACTCGGACCGACCGGAAAGAATTTTGCAGCCGGTATGAGCGGTGGAATTGCATATGTGCTTGATGAGGACAATAAGCTGTATCGAAATCTCAATAAAGAGATGGTTCTCATGGAGAAGCTTGAGAGTAAGAATGATCATGAGGAACTGAAAAAGATGCTTGAAAAGCATGTATTGTATACAGGTTCTTCAAAGGCGCAAGCAGTGCTTAATGATTTTGACAGTTATCTTCCGAAATTTAAGAAGATTATTCCTGCGGATTACAAAAAGATGATCAGTCTCACGGCAGAGTATATGGAACAGGGTATGAGCAGTGAGAAGGCACAGATTGAGGCATTTTATATGAGTGTCGGAGAGCAGGAGTAAGGAGGAACGGTAATGAGTAATTATTTATGCGCAGAAGAAAGAATAAAAAGTTTCGAGGAATTTCATAGAACGCCGGCAGTTGAAGAGCAGAGCAGGCATGCATCGAGATGTATGTCATGCGGAATCCCGTTTTGTCAGGCAGGAGCATTGATTTCTGGTATGGCAAGCGGATGTCCGCTCAACAATCTCGTTCCGGAAACCAATGAGCTTGTTGCAAGAGGCAATCTGGAACAGGCATATGTAAGACTTAGCAAAACACACAGTTTTCCGGAGTTTACATCGAGAGTCTGTCCTGCACTGTGCGAGGCGGCATGTACACAGGGTTGTCATGAGGAGGCCGTGCCTACAAAAACCGATGAGGCGACAATTATTGATTATGCGTTTGCGCATGGTCTTGTGACGGAGGTTCATCCGAAGATTCGGACCGGGAAGAAGGTTGCGGTAATCGGAAGCGGACCTTCCGGACTTGCAGCCGCGCAGCTTTTGAACAAGAGAGGCCACAGCGTGACTGTTTTTGAACGAAATGACAGAGTCGGCGGATTGTTAAGATACGGTATTCCGAATATGAAGCTTGACAAGCGAACCATTGACCGAAGAGTCGCATTGATGGAGGAGGCAGGAGTTACTTTCCGGACGAATGTAAATGTCGGTGTGGATGTAACTGCTGAGGAACTGAAAAAGGAATTTGACCGCATCATTTTATGCTGTGGCGCATCAAATCCCAGAGATATCGCGGTGGATGGAAGAGACGCCAAGGGAATCTATTTTGCAGTGGATTTCCTGAAAGAGGTTTCCAAGAAACTGATGGATCATGATTACAATTCGAAGCTTGTGATGAGTGCGGAGGATTTTTCTTTTGGTAGTCTGAAGGGTAAGCATGTCATTGTTATCGGTGGTGGTGATACCGGAAATGACTGTGTCGGAACAAGTGTCAGACTTGGCGCTGCATCTGTGACACAGCTTGAGATGATGCCTGCTGCACCAACAGAGCGTGCGATGAACAATCCCTGGCCCGAATGGCCGAAGATTTTAAAGACTGACTACGGTCAGGAGGAAGCAATTCTTGTGTATGGCAAGGATCCCAGAATTTTTGAGACGACGGTTACGGAGTTTGTCAAGGATAAGCGTGGCAGGCTTAAGGGTGTGAAAACGGTCAAGCTTGCAAGGCAATTCGATAAAAAGACAGGTCGTGTAAGCTTTGAGCATGTTGAGGGCAGCGAGAAGGAATTAAAGGCGGATATTGTCCTGATTGCAGCCGGCTTTCTTGGAAGCGAGAGCTATGTGACCGGTGCCTTCCAGGTTGCTGTGAATGCCAGAACGAATGTTGCGACAGAAGACGGTTCGTATGCGACAAGTGTACCGAATGTATTTACGGCAGGTGACATGCATCGCGGACAGTCGTTAGTTGTATGGGCGATTGCTGAGGGAAGGGCGGTTGCCAAAGAAGTGGATGAGAGCCTGATGGGGTATACGAATCTGTAAACGAGCTTATTTGTGACGGCAGATATTTCAACATTGTTTTTTGGCGTTTTGTTATGGCTGGCGGTCATGCTATGCTTACAGAACCTGCCACCGGCAGCTCTCCCGCACGCATGTCTGTTCTGCCTTCGTTGCCCGACCCATTCCGATGAGCCTTAGCAAACACTAACTCGTGTTCAGCAATGGCTTCCACGAGTTATAAGTCTCATCTCCATCGTGCAAAGGCAGCAGAATCAGA
>JAQXMB010000084.1 GCA_029012425.1 bacterium
GCCCTGCCCCAGGAAACAAAAGGTCCCAGTTCATCCAAGCTCTTTTGGTCAATACTGATTAGCATAATGTCGGAATTGGCGGTCTTCGGGCGCTGATAAAGCGCATCTGCAAGCGCACTGTCCGGCCGGTGTAAAAGTTCAAGCTGAAGAATCCCTGCACAGAGTGCGGCAATCAGCACAGACGCAAGCATTCCCATCATTCTTTTTCGTGTCATTTTCTCTCTAATCTCCCGAAACATGTTTGCATGCAATCACCGTTACTTCACAATGACATAGCATTTGCGTGTTGTTCCGTCACGAAGCACGGCATAAATTGTGGCACTTCCTTTTCCTTCTGCCGTAATCTTTCCCTTGCTGTCTACGGTTGCCACATTTTTGTCTGAGCTTTTCCACTTCGCATTCTTATAATTGCTCAAGCCCTTAACTTTTATCGTTGTACTTTTTCCTTTTGAAAGTACCACATTTTTCTTGCTCAGAGACATATTCGAATACTTCGTCATCTTTGCAAAAATGTAGGTTTCCTTTGTCGCGGTTGTACCCATTGCAAACTCATTGGTACAATTCTCGTTCGTATACCAGCCGCTGAACTCATAGCCTTTTTTTGACGGCTTTGATATCTGAATCGGCTTTCCCTTTTCAATTTGAAAATCGTTGCTTCCGCTGACAGTACTGTTTACATGAACCGTAACCGTCTCCTTCTCGACTATCGGCTGGACCGGCGAGGTATTATTACCGCCCGTTGTACTCGTCACATAGGAGCCGGTCGTTGTGGCAAAAATCACGATCGTAATCGATTTTCCACTATACGAAATAACGATGGAGTTATAGCCTGACTGTAGGAAATAACTGCTCATTGAAAATCCTGTAATCGTACTTTTGCTTCCGTCCGTATAGACGGCCTGTACGGAAAAATCGCTATTTTGCAAATACTCTCCGGCTCTTCGTGCAGTTCTGATATATGTCGCTTCCAGATATGAGACCGTGCGCGTCGTTCCATTGTTCGTCCCGCCCGTTGTACTTGTCATGTATGAATTGGACGATGTCGCATAAATCTCCATGACAACAGACTGCCCGCCATATATAATTATGAATGTATTATTGCCCTGTTGCAAATAATTACTGCTCAGCGAGAAATTCGTAATGGTTTCCGTGTAGCCATCGTCGTATACCGCCTGCACATAAAAATCACTTGTCTGAACATATTGACCTGCACTTTTTGAGGTCGCATAATATTGCACATTCAAATATGAAATCGTATGTATGGATCTGTCGTTTTCATAAATCCAATAGGCATAATAAGTGGTATTTTGCGTAAACTGCGTCCACTCTGTAAGCCTGCTGCCATTTCCGTTGATTCCGGTATACCAGCCGGCAAAGCGATAACCGTATCGAGTCGGGGTAGGGATATACGAAACCGTTCCATTATATGTCACAGTCTGATCTCCTACCCAGCTTCCGCCGCAGGAATCAAAATGAATGGTATAATAGCTGTAGCCGCAAAGCTGTGCGTCATCTGCCTTTGTCTCTACCGGCATCCGTAGCATCGAAGTAATCATTATAAAGCATAATAAAAAAATCCATTTTTTTCTCATCGCCTGATCTCCTCGTTCAAGACCGGTCATAATCTCATGAAATCTCCAAATATCCGTTCGTATGCTGTTCCAGTGCCTTCCACATCGGATAATCGATACCGGCAGCATCAAATACCTTCTTCAAATCACGGTTTAATGCGCCCATCTCATCCATCGCACACATCGCATGATCGGATGCACAGATTTTCCCCAGCCTGGTGGCACACATCGCCTTGAAAAACAGAAAGGTTTTCTTATAATAATTATCACTCTCATAGTCATTATCCGACTCCGGGATAATCGAATGCCCCGATATCTCAATTGCACGATAAGCTTCCCGATTCGCCTCAATCACACGATCAATATACGAATTCGCTCTCGTAAGTCTGCGCAGATCTCCCTCGGAATAATAGCAGGCAAACGAAACCGGAATGACAAATGCCGCATGACACAGCAGATAATCCTCCATATTCGGCTGATAGACAACCTTGTAGCCGGTTCCCGCAAAAATATGCGCTATCAATGCTTCATTGGAAGCATCCTCCCTCAACTGACCGATCGTAATCTTTTTTAAATCAATCGATTCAATAGAAGTCTCATCTCTGTGTCCTGCCGACAATGCAAATGCAAACATCACATTCTTTTCCGGCATCCGATCGCGATACTCCCGCGCTCTGATATTATTGCCGACAAGCACAATATTTTTTGTCGTGTTGGCGTTTAGGATGTCAATCACAGCATCGAGCTGTGTGTAACGCATCACGACAAAAATGACATCGTAAGCATCTTCCGGCTTCAATTCACTCACAACAGGAATCGGTATGTTTGTTTTCTTAAAGAGTAATTTATGATGAATCGTAAGTCCGTTTTTTCTGATTTCTTTTCCCCACGCACCTCTGGCAAGCAGTGTTACATCTTTTCCGCTTTTGTAAAGATTGTTCGCAAGGTTTCCACCAAGGACGCCTGCGCCGAATACCAGTATTCTCATATTCATCGCTCCTTTTGTTAACATTTTCTAACTTTAAGTGTAGTACAAAACAGCAAAAAAAGCCAGTTGTTTCAAAAAACATCCGGCTTTTCTTTTACTTTTTCTTATTCAATTTCATCCATTGCACGGATATTCTGCTCCAGGTGCTTTACGCTGCCTGAGGTCACAAGTGCAATGCTTCCGCCATATTGACTTGTAATATGCTTCAACATCTGTTGCACCCAATTTGATTTTTCTCATCTACTACCTCCGATTTCCCTGTAAATTTCTTGTGTTTACAAGTCAAATGCAAAGTCCCCATCACCAAGAATAATCTTCATCCTCATCTTCATCCTCATATTCATCCTCATATTCATCTTCATATTCATCATCCAAATATGCATCATCATCATTGAAATCAGTTTTTCTCTTATTCCAACGAATATTACCATTTGAATCATACGCACGCTGGTGCGGGGCCAGACACTCAAAATCTGTACTATTCAGTGCTGCAAATTCTTCATCATAAATCTGTTTTCCATCTGCATCACATAGTTTTGCCTCTATCCAGCAGTTTAGCGCTTCATTCCAATAAGCAGTCACTACACCGGCCGGATCAGAAGCAAGACTACATTGTTTTTTTTCCCAGGAAGGAAGATCTTCTGTCAGATACACCACATAAAAGATCCGGCTTCCGGTTGACTCAACGAGAAGGCTGGGCCCCTCTTTTAACTGCTTTGCTCCCTGAGGCAATGTAAACTTCAATCCATTTAAAAAATTGTTCACTTTTTCTTCCTGCTGTTTCAGATGCTCGATATATTCCAGACTAAACATAAAATAGGTTGTATTAAACAGGGAAGCGCTCTCGTCATAGGCCCCTAGCCAGGATCTTTGTCCTGCATGTATACGCCTATCAATCGTATAACTGATGTAATTTCCATTAGACTCTTTAATTAAATACCCCATCTTCGTGTCATCTTTCCCATAATATTCATCATAGCTCGAATTAGGCTCGCTCCGAATATTTATGCGATCCAATAACCATATCAGAATGACTTCGGTTTTGGATGCAGGGTTATATGTTGCTCCCGGCTGAACGATATATCCATCATATTTTGATTTCAGTTTTCCCTCACTCAGCTTTTTAGTAGTTTTCCAACCACCACGAGCAGAACCATTATCTCCCCACTCTGAAACTCCTGCCTTGGACATGCCCGCTCCATCATTCAGCTTCTTTGCAGGTCGTTCCCGCCGATTTAATACAGAATAGTCCAGCACCCGTGCCTGATCCAGCACATAAATCTTTGCCTCCGGTGTCAGGTCGCAAAAATGTATACTTGCACTCATCCATGGGAATGTAAGTACCTCATCCGTCAGAGGATCCCTGTACTTAAAAGTGCCTTTATGGGCCCAATTCATCACGCTTTCTATCACCTTACACATATAATAATAATCCTTTGCCTCTGATGGTTCTATTCTAAACTCATAGTAGGAGCCTTTCGATGATTTTTTTACAGGCCCACTCTCGGAATAATCCAGTTGCACATCACATTTGTTGATGTGTCCCAGCTTTTTTTGTACTTCCCACATAAGATCTTTTGCGGCAGCCTTCTTCCCTTTTACCTGAAGGATGATATCATACTCTTTTTTCGAGGTTGCCGCGCAAACGATCATCTCATGAAGCTTACTTAGCGTTTTTTCATCTGCTTTCTGAATAACCAGCTTTCCTTTTTTTTCTGTTTTCGACAAAGTCACCTTCTGTTTGTTGAGATGTTCCGCATCGTTATGCCAGGTGCAAGGAGAAACCTGATCATATTTCATCGTATACAATTCACTCTGCAGGTTGACTGCCTGTACCTGTTCTGCCGGGATCACTGTAACACACATTGCGAGCAATACGGCTACCGCTGCCATACGAAGTGCACATTTCTTTTTTTTCATAACCGTCTCCTTTTATCACACCATTAATCTGCTGCCATGATCTTAAACTCATACAGATAATCTGTTCCTTTTGAATAGTGCCCATAAGTATATTTGATCTTGCAATCACCGATTCTTGTCCATGCACCTTTGATATCGATCGGTTCTTCTCCATCCGGTCCGTACATCGTCCGGTAAAGCGCATCTTCTACCTCCGTAGGTGTTGATGTGATCATTGCTAACATAAAACGGGAAAGATCTCTTTCTATAGCAATTCCCAGCGGAGACATATCACTAAGATCCATCGTATAATAAAAATAATAAGATCCTTTATCAAAATTTCTCATTAAGGCCACAGGACCTATACCATCAAAGGCCATGCCATTGTGAAGGATATCTAGACCAGAATCTTGAATCGGTGAGTCGGTTGAATAATGCGCCAGCTTATTATATAAAAACAGAGCCTTGCCCCAGGCGGTATCATAAGAATTCGCCTCTTCGCCTTCTCCTGTCCAGTCATTACCTGGGATAAGAGCGAGCTTATTAAATTCGCTTACAACCGGTATTTTTATGCCATAAGAAGTCTCCGCTGTGTTACCAATAGTTACACTCATATTTTCCGCTCTCACGATTACCGTAAAGGTTACTTTTTGCTTCGAATTGGTTTTTAATGTTGCGACGATCGTCGCTGATCCGGCTTTCTTGGCTTTGATCACTCCTTTTGAAGTGACTCCCGCAACAGTTGCATCACTGGTGCGATATGAAAAACGAGATTCCTCCAGCTGCACATTGTTTTTCATGATCTTTAATGAATAGGCCTGTCCTTCTTGAAGCGAGATCCTATTATCCGTAAATACGGCATCATACATTTTTGCTGCCGCCCGTGCTTGTATTGATGAACCCTGAGAGCCACCTGCAAATACACAGGCAAATACCAATATCCCGATCACTATTTTCTGTAATGTTTTTTTCATAACCGTTCTCCTATAACTGCGTAAATGACTCTATCAGTTTATCTGCATTTGCCATGGCTTCCTCATAATCACCTTCCATATTGGAAGATGAAAATGTATAACGACATTTCCCTATTGGCAATTGATAGATCACCTTCGCCTCATCACAATGTTTTCCGGAAACCGGATTATCATACGCTACCCGGTATTTTACAAATGCAGCCTTTCCCAACCTTGTATCCCGATTATTCACGATACACTCCAGTATCTCACCATTCTGCATGCCCTGGATTTCAAGCAGATACAGAATATAATCCTTTGACATCAGTTGCTGGTAATTTTTGAAATAGCTATAATAAGATCCCCCCTCTTCCGGAGCTATCGTCAATTGCATGATATTGGTAGAATGGTCGGCATCTGTTCCATCATAGGTATTCAGTATATAGAACGGATCCAATGAAATTACTTCCTTCTTCCAAGTATCCCGGCAGAACACATTTGCCGGTCCGACATTTACATCGTTCATTCCATCAAACTTTTTGGGATTGTTTACTGTAATCTCACAGCGATAACTCTTCTTATTGTATTTTGCAGTTATCGTTGCTGTTCCGGATGCTACAGCCTTTACTTTTCCCTTTGAAGTAACGGTTGCCACGGATTTTTTACTGGATTTCCAAATGATCCTTCCGGTAGCGTTCTGCAATTTTAAAGTAAAACTCTTTCCTACATTCAGCGTTTTCTTTTCAGTGCTCAGCCGGATCTTCTTTGTGGCAGCCTGTACAACAACCGGCACAGCGGATGCTGTCGGAGCAGCCATCGTCAGAGCCAAAGTCAGCGCAAGCACCGCTTTCCATATGTTTTTCTTCATAACCATTCCCCCTGTTTCTGCTATCTTCTGGTTGTCCGTGACATTTTCTGTACTCCTCACTACTTATCTCTTTTCATCCATAAAAAACTTGTAGATACGACCAAAGCAAGCTTTACTCTTGATGAAATAAGCGAAAACAAAACCGACGATCCATATCATGACAATGATTTTCGTAAAGAAAGAACCGGTATCCAAACCAAACGCACAGGGAATCGCCATACCCGCAATACACCAGTAACGACATCCGATCGCTGCCCCATAGAGCGTTGTCTCTTCGTATTTGCCGGAATGTATCGCATGGCGCAAATGCATCGCAAACACCGCCATCGAAATCAAGCCGAATATCAGCAATCGAATTTCCATTGTTCTCATGGTTAGCGATACCAGCCACAGCGGGAGCATAAATCCTGCAATCAAGTGCGCGATACCTCCGATGATTGGTCGGTATGGTCCTTTTTTTGCTGCCTCACGCGGCTTCTGATATTCGTCTGACCGGGTAGCAGGATGATCTGCTCTGTCAGTTGACCGATGTGTATCTGTTCCCTGATAACGGATCCTGTTCATAAAATTATTCGCACGAACATTCCCCTTTTCACGGGCATATTCAAGATAAGAAAGTGCTTTTTCCCGATTAATCTCATATAGATACTCACCATAAATCGCTATGATTTGAATGATTTCTTCCTGCCGGTTCTGTTCTGAATAGTACTCACATACCATTCGAAGGAAGTCCAGATGCTCCTGCGGCGGCAGTTTTTCTCCATAAACATGACAAATTGCTTCGGCAGTTCTGTTGATGGAGAAGGATGAAACCAGCTCTCTGTCCTGTATAAATGTACGCTCAATATATGAAATCGCTTTTAGAATTTCCTCCGTATCCGCCCGTTCACTTATAACCTCAAGGCTATACTCCAATGCAACGGCTTCTACTCCAAGTGCCCCTGCTTTTTTCATATACAACCGTTCCTTCGTACTGTTCTTATCAAAAAAAATGCAGCCATTCTGATATAAGCGGTATAGAACATAATAGAAATTCTTGGATGCATATTGATACTTCGGCTGATCCAAGACACTGCTATAGCGGAACATCGCTTCGATAAATTCCGGTGACTCCTGCTTTTTTAAGAATCGTTCGTCCAGAAGGCAATCCAATGCACTGCCACCGATTTCAATCAGTTTCTGCAGCGCAGTATTGAATTCTTGTGCTTTTTCCGGTGAATCCAGTTTCTCCCCGTTTAACAATATTCCCTGTAATGCAATCATATCTTCCATCGTATCTCACCCCTCTATCAGAATATTTCTTTCATCAGTTGCTTTGCCTTCGGATGACCGTGCTCAGACGCTTTTTTCAACCAATCTTTGGCTGTTTTGAAATCCTTCTCAACACCCTGTCCGGCGATAAAACAATAGCCCAGGAAATATTCTGCATTTGCATTTCCCTGTTCTGCGTATTCTTTCATGATTTCAAGTGCCTGCGTATACTGTTCTGTTATATGATAAACATTTGCCAGCTTCATCCTTGACTGCTCCGTACCGTCTTCAGCCACCTCTTTTGCATATGCCAGTACTTTTTCAGCATCCATCGATCCACCGATTCCCTGTAAAAACAATGTGACAAGCAAGGATTTTGCGGTGGTATCTCCTTTCTCCGCTGCGATTGAAAGGTATTTTGCCGCCTGTGAGGGATCCGCTTCCTGTGTCTCATTCGCGCTTAGCAGATATCTGCCATATTCCAAGCAGGCAATCGGCATTTTCAAGTCTGCCGCCATCTTAAGATATTCCTCACTTTTGACTATATCCTGCTTCACGCCAAGACCATCATGATACATCTGGCTTAAGCAAAAATATGTAAGCGGTTTTCCATCCTTTTTAGCAATCGTGAAATAAGAAAACGCTTTTTCGTGATCTGTCTGCTTCGGATAAGAGGGATGCTGACCGTAGAGCCATGCAAAACCCAGCCGGTTAGCAGATTCCGGATTACCGGCATCGGCAGCTTTTTCATACAATTCGTATGCTCTTTTATGATTGACCGCAACCTGCTCTCCCTTCTGATACATATCAGCGAGTTTGAGGATTGCTTCTAAATTACCAGACACAGCCGCCTTCTCCAGAAGCTGTATTGCCCGGTCCGAGGTATCGGCATTTTGCAGGTAACTGTTTGCTAGTTCCATCTGAAGTTGTGCATCCCCGGAATCTGCCAGCTTTTGCATTAGCTCATTTACGGTCGGTTGTCCCTCTGCTGCTACCATGTTACTCTTATACAGTTCAAGGAGTTTTCTCATGGCATCTTCATAGTCCTGCAGGGAAGCTTTTTTCAGCCATTTGACAGCAACCTGCGGTATTTTTTCAAAAGGCGAATCCTGAAGATAAAGCTTTGCAACTTCAAATTGTGCCGCAGGATCACCGGTCTCTGCGGATAAATACAGATTTTCTATTGTCATGGAATCCCATTCTGTCATTCTTTTTTCCCCCTTAATACTTGTTCAGTTCATCATAGGACATGCCGCGATCAATTGCTTCACTTACAGTAGAATAGCCGCTTGCATGCGCGTTTTCCAACTCATTGTTGTATGCTTCAGCGGAATCAGGATCATATCCATCCAATACATATGAAATATCGCTGTCATAGTGAATCACATTAAATACAAACATTGCCGTTGAATGACTCGCTGACGCATGCGCTTTGTCCGAATGATAAATTGCACGATTGACATTCCCTGTCTGCATCGACATAGCAGCAGATGTCATTCCTCCCAGAAGTTTTATTAACGGGAAAAAAATAACGCCCAAAAAAACCAATAGCGTAGAAGCGATATTGCCCCAGATCACCTTGCCCAGCACATTATGGGGCATAAAATCCTTGATCAGCAAAAACAGATTCATCCCCCACAATGCAACCGTACAGATGATACCAATCGCAAGTGAGCCATTAGACGCCGTTTTCCCGTACATCACGCCTGCTATAATCCAACCCACGATCGGTCCCCATAGAATCAGACATAGATTTTTCATTGTAAACGGTTTTATCCCCGTTTCAAAAAAGATCGAACGATTTTTTTTGGTCTGTGCCATTGTTAATGTTGCCATTAAAGAATTTGTTCCTGCCATAACATTCCTCCTCTTATGTATGGTAATATGATGTTAAAAATAGTATACAATAGCAATGTATACGCCGCAATACGCAACAATCATTAACCACTTCATACTGTTTCGTGCTTTCACAAAAACAAAAGGGTCCTCACCTGCGCATCATGTTTACATTTATATAGACATGGCGCGCAGCGAAGACCCTCAAATTATTTATGTTGACAACCCACATAACATTTCATATCGGGCTTCATCCCGATACTCTTCTTTCACCATATATTGCACATATTGTTCCAACAGATGAATGGTAGTACTCCCTCTTCCTTCCAACTTAAAATGTTCAAATCCCATTGGCTCATATTTTTCTATTATTTCATCAATACCAATGAAATTGGGGAAATGTCGATATGTAAAATAATTGTAATTTCCCATGGTGCAATCCCATTTTCCTAACGGTTCTCCGTCTTTTCGACTTGCATTCTTTATTTGCT
Organism: bacterium; assembly: GCA_029012425.1. Lineage (GTDB taxonomy): Bacteria > Bacillota > Clostridia > Lachnospirales > Lachnospiraceae > W0P33-017. The sequence continues at coordinate 9,858 of JAQXMB010000084.1, forward strand.
GTTCACTGATAAAACGATAATGATCTCCCCGCATGGGACAAAACTCTTTACAACATGCGTTTACAAGCAGTTCGCATCTTGATCTGTCTTTAATCTTTGACAATGCATTCC